>DASXWF010000744.1:0-6668 GCA_036503835.1 Polyangiaceae bacterium
GCCTGTTTCTGCAGCTCCGAAAAGAGCGCGGCTCGGCTCGTCCTGAGTTCCCTGCGATGGAGGACCTCCAGCCGTCCTCCCACGAGGACGGCATCGAAACGCTCCTTCCTGCTCGAAAGCGGCTTGAGCCCCTCGAGCAGGCCGAAGGAGGCCAGGTACGACTCGATCGCGCTCGTGGTGTCGTCGAGCGGGATGACCGCGGCAAACCCTCCCTTGCGCACGACTTCGGCGGCCAGGCCGAGGCTCAGGATCGATTTGCCGCTGCCGAAAGGCCCGCGAATCAGAATGACCCGCCCGGGACCGGAGTCGGTGAGGCTCACGCCGCCGTCGAAGAGGACGTCGAATCCCGTGATGGCGGTGCGGAAGCCGAACAATCGAGACACCAGAAAGTTCGGATCCAGCCACTCCTGCCGGACCCTGAAGTCCGTTGCAGGCGGTCCGTGTTCGAGCTCCTCGAGGGAAAACGCGACGTCGAGGAAGAGGTCGAGGTGCTGGCCGTGAGCCTGCCGTTGCTCTTGGTGGAAGCTCCGAACGTCGTTCGTTTGGTCCAGGAGCTTGCACAGCGTCCGGAAGACGGACGCAACCTCGGACAGCCCTGAAATCCCGTAGGTCGCGCGCAGGTCCCGATAGAGCAAATACATCACGTCGGCGCGCAGCTTCTCGAGATTGACCTCCTTCGAGAAACGCGAGCCGTGACACAGGAAAGCCCGCAGCAGGGCGTGCGTCTCGAGAAGGGACACGCGGGCGCGCCGTCCGCCGTCGACCAACAAGCCGAGTTGCTCGAGGACGTCGGGATTTCCGTACGGGGCGAGATCCGTCTCGAGCTTCTCTTTCCAGGTCCGCAGCGCCTCGCGCGAGATCGGTAGAAAGCCCTGCTCGACCGGCCCGCCCGTGGAGCTCACCGCATGCCACAACTCCCGGCGGAGCCGGAGCGCAGCCCCGACGAACTGACTCAGGTCGAGCGAGCGAGGGGACGGCACGGGACTGTCACGTCCCTGTTCGTGCTGGTGACTTGGGCGCCGGCGTCTGACGCCGCCCCGATGGAGGGGTGGAGTCCGATGAGGGCGGCGGTGGGTCGTGGAATGGCTTCGAAGGCGAGAGCTTTTCCCCGAAACTGAGCCTCTTCTCGAGAGCATACGCCGAGCCCGGCGAACGCAGCTTGAGGGGGTGTCCGCACCTGTCGAATCCGGCTGCCACCGCGCTCTGGAGGGCTCGAGGCCAGCGCGTGAACAGGCCATACTGTTCGAGCAGGGACGAGATCGGCGCTGCGCGGTGCCTCTTGATGAGGCTCGATACCGCATGCGCCACTGCCTCCCGGCGTGCCTCCTTGGCCAGCGCTTGCCAGTAGGTCTCGAGCTCGGCGACTGCTGCCGCGGGCTCTCGTTCCAGCGCGCGAAACGCGACTGGCGCGTAGCGAGGCTCCTTCAAGAGCTCGAGCCACGGACTCAGATCGGCGTCGAGAGGCTGTGCTGCCGCGGCGCCGAGCCAGTCCAGGTCGGAGTTGTTGGCTCGGAGCGCGCCTTCGCGGGGCGCATGCTGGACGACCGTCCTGAAAAACGCAGCGGCCTTGGGAGCGGCCGGCAGAGCGGGAGGCGCGAGGACGGCGGCGAGCGCGAGGCCTTCCTCGAGCGCGCGCACGTGCGCCTCGTCCTGAGCGCCCGGTCGGTGCCGCCACTCCTTCTCCAGGTACATGAACAGTCCCTCGGACAAGGTTACCGTCAACTTCTCGCGCCCTTCTCGCCGCGCTCGCTCGGCCAGCGACACGAAGAGCTGCTCACCGGTCGATTCGGGCGAGACCACTCCATGGGGATCCAGCCGGTGAAGCCGAGCCTCGATCCATGCGGCCATTCTGCTCGCCGTCGCCGTTCCCTCCAAGCGATCGAGATCGATCAGCCCCAATTCGGGCCGATGGACGTGAAGCTCGCGAGCTTCTGCTGCCGGGCCGCGCTCCGGCGGACGCGAGCTCGCTGGGCTCTCTCGCGTTTCCATCTCGGAATTCATCGATCTTAGCTTTCCTCAGATGCAGACGCAAAAATCCGTTTCCGCTGCATCTACGCGGGCCAGCGGCTGTGGACTGTCTACTGCCTCGGGAAGGGGGGCACCATCGGCTTGTCCTCGCGGCACGGTCCAGCCGTGCGGCGCGTCCGGTGCGGCGCCTCGGAACGAGCGGCTCCAGCCGGCGTCCAAGAACGTCGGAAACCGCAGCTCGTCTCGCTCTTTCGTGGAATACGAAACACGCAGGTAGCAGGGCGGGCATTCCTGGTCCTGGGCTGGCCCGAGTCGCTCGAAGATTTCGACGGCCGTGGCTCGCGCGATGTCCCCGTCGGCGCCTTCCCGATCGAACGTGACGAACTGGACGGGGCGTTCGGCCAGCAATGTTTCGTTCGCCACGAGCGCCCAAATCGCGGGGTCGACGACGTAGTCGCGTACGTCGTCCCAATTGCCCGCCCCCGAGCGGGCCTTGAGGATGAGGCCACGGAGATCTTCCGACGCGGTCAGCGCCCCGACGCGTTGGAGCACTTTACGGATGGAATTGAAGAACTTGATACCGTCGAGAAAGCGGAAGACGCGCTTGGGTCGTGTCTGAAGCCGCCTCCCTTTGCACGAGTGTTTGCTCGTGCACTCGTGGTACGTCTTGGCAACCTCCTCGTCCTCGGCCTGCCAGGTCTGCTGCGACAAGTTACCGAGGATCGACGCGAAGTACTTCGCATCGGGGGCGCTGCTCGAGCCGCAGAGATGCGACTCGCTCTCGATGTTTTCGACGACAGTCTCCGCATAACTTCGATACACGTCGTCCCTGCGGACGAGCAGATGCTTCCGTGTCGAATCCCAGGCTGGTGTGGCTGGCCCTAGCTCCCTGACCGCTTCTTGATAGGCGGACACCGAATTCCCTATGCCTCGCTCTCGAAACCCCGATTGAAGGCCTCCATCAAACTCAATGACTTCGCCGAGCGCAAGCGAATCCGCCGCGCCGGCGGAGTCGGCCGGCGGGCTGGTGGTTCGCGGTGGCTTCGGCGCCTGCCGCCGCGCTCCGTTGCGGCGGAAGTGAGCCATCGGATCGCGAATCCGTTCGACCGAGATCTCGTGTCCCTGGCGATGGGTCCGCACGAGCCGAACGAGTGTGCGTCCATCCGGACAGCGTGAGTCCTCGTGCGGAGCGTGAAGCAGGTGGGGCGCCTCGAGCGTTTGCCGTACCTCGACGGCGAACCACCGACGCCCAAGACTTTCGAGCTGGATCGTCCGCTCCTGTAGCAGTCGAAGAAGGACGGAGGGTAGGGCGTCGTCAGCGTTCGCTCGGCAGCGGATGCGCGAGCAGCCAGGCGTGAAGCGCGCGAGCCGCTGCTCCACGGTGAGAGCGGGCGTTGAGCTCGTCGGATGAGAGCTCGGCCACGGTCCTGTTCAAGTCCGGAAGGAACAAGAGGCTGTCGTAGCCGAAACCGTGCTCGCCCCGCGGCTCGTCCGTGACCGTGGCGTCCAGGGTTCCGCGTGCTTCGAAGAGGATTCGGCCCGCGGCGTCGGCGAGACACAGCGCGCACACGAGGCGAGTCTTTCGGTTCGTAGCGCCGAGCTTTCGGAGCTCCGCGACTAGCTTTTCGCGGTTGGCCCGGTCGCGCTCTTCGCGGGTCGCGGTGGCGCCGGGTTCGGCGTAGCGCGCGGAGTGAACTCCGGGCGCGCCGCCGAGCGCCTCGACTTCGAGGCCGCTGTCGTCCGCCAGGCACGTCCTCCCGAGGGCGCGGGCGTAGGTCGCCGCCTTGAGACGAGCGTTGCCCTCGAGCGTCGCTTCGGTTTCGACCGGTTCGGGTACAGCTCGACCCGGCGCGTCGAGCCCGCTCACCTCGACGCCGAGCGGACCCAGGATCTCGCGCATTTCTCGAAGTTTGTGGGGGTTCGTCGTCGCGAACACGAGCTGCATGCGCGCGAGGATGCCGCGAGAACGGCGCCGAGCCAATCGCTTCGCTCGTGCGCTCCGAATCCGAGGGGCAGCGGAACTCGCGTGGAATCGATGCTAGACCGGCGCCCCATGGCCGCGACGTTGCGCCGTCCCGAGATTCTCGCGCCCGCGGGAACGGAGGAGGCTTTCGCGGCGGCGCTCGCGAGCGGCGCCGACGCCGTGTTCTTCGGCCTGTCGGAGGGATTCAACGCGCGCGCGCGCTCGACGGCCTTCGCGCTGGCGGGGCTTCCCGGGCTCGTTCGGCGCGCGCACCGCGCGAACACGAAGGTGTACCTCACGGTGAACACGCTGGTGTTCGAGAGCGAGCTCGAAAGCCTGGAAGCATTCCTGCGGGAGGTCGTCGCGAGCGGAGTGGACGCGCTCATCGTGCAGGACCCGGCGACGGCGTTCCTCGCCCGCCGCCTGTCGCCCGACCTCCGTCTCCACGCGAGCACGCAAATGACGATCTCGAGCGCGGAAGGCGCGCTCTTCGCGGCGACGCTCGGGGTTTGCCGGGTCGTGCTGCCGCGCGAGCTCAGCACCCGTGAAATCTCGGACTTTCTGCGCGAGAGCCCGCTCGAGAGCGAGGTGTTCGTGCACGGGGCGCTCTGCATGTCGTGGAGCGGGCAGTGCCTGACGAGCGAAGCGTTTTCCGAGCGATCGGCGAACCGCGGGCAGTGTTCGCAGGCCTGCCGCATGCCGTACGAGGCGATCGTGGACGGCGAACGACGCGAGCTCGGCGATCTCCGTTACCTCTTGAGTCCCGAAGATCTCGCCGCGCACGAAGCGCTGCCGGAGCTGATGGAGGCGGGGGTTCACAGCCTGAAGATCGAAGGGCGGTACAAGAGCCACGCCTACGTGAGCACCGCCGTAGATTCCTGGCGGAACTGGCGTGACGCGCTGCTCCGCGGCGCGACGGACGCCGATCGGGAGCGCCTGAAGCACGATCGAGAACGCACCGAGCTGACGTTCTCCCGAGGCGGCTCGCTCGGCTTCCTTCAGGGAGACAATCACCAGACCCTGGTCGTCGCGACCACGCCGAAGCACCGCGGCCTCGCGCTCGGCGAGGTGCACGAAGTCCGGGGCCGCAGCGTCGTCGCGAAGCTGACCGCCTCCGCCGCGCGCGAGCGCTTGCGGCCCGGAGTGGGCTTGAAGTTCGAGCTCGCCGGCCGCAGTGACGCGGAACACGATCCGGAGAACGCGCCGGGAGGTCCGCTCTTCACCGTGCGCTTTCTGCAGGAGGATCTGGTGGAGCTCGGGTTCGGACAGCCTGGTCCCGAGCTCGAGCGGGTGCGGCGCGGCGATGCCGTTCGCGTGACCGGCGACCCCGAGGTCACGCGTGAGGCGGAGCGGCTCCTCACTCGGCCCGTCGCGGGCCGCGTCCCGCTCGACCTCGAAGTCGAGGGTTCTGCCGGTGAGGTGCTCCGGGTCATCGCGACGGCCAGGTCATTCGATCGCCCGCTGGTCGCGCGCGCCGAATCGAAGAGCCGGCTCGAGCCTGCCCGTGCCGGGGCGGGGCTCGATGGCGCGCTGCTCGCCGAGAAGCTCGGTGCCTTCGGCGGCACGCCTTTCCGACTCGAGTTGCTCGGCCTCGACCGGCTTCCTTCCGGGTTGCACCTGCCCGTGTCCGAGCTGAAGGCCCTGCGTCGCGAGCTCGTCGAAGCGCTGGAGCGAGAGCTTTCGCAGCGCCCCGCCCGTGCGCTGCCGCCCGCAGCGTGCCTGCCCGCGCTGCGGCGCGAGCTTCCGCTGCCGAACGCGGACGGCGCTCCGCCCGAGCTCGTTCCACTCTGCCGGACCGCCGAGCAGCTCGAGGCGGTCATCGCGAGCGGGTTCGGTGAAGGCGCCGAGATCGAGCTCGACTGGATGGAAATGGTGGGACTCGCGGGCGCCGTCGCGCGCGCCCGAAGCGCCGGCCTGCGCGTGACCCTCGCCACCGTGCGCGTGCAGAAGCCGGGTGAAGAGGCTTACGATCGCCGCCTCGCCGGGCTCGAGCCGGACGGCGTGTTGGTCCGGCACTGGGGTGCGCTGATGCATTTCTCCCGGTCACGGAGCGAGGCGAACGCTCGCGAGCTCGCCCTGCACGGCGACTTCTCGCTCAACGTCACGAACGCCCTCACGGCCCGGCACCTGCTCGGCCTGGGCCTGAGGAGCGTCACCGCGTCGCACGACTTGAACCGTGCCCAGCTGCTCGACCTCCTGCGGGCCGTTCCGCGCGGCCGCGTGGCGCTGACCGTTCACCATCACATCCCGACCTTCCACAACTCCCACTGCGTCTACGCGCACCTCCTGAGCACGGGTCGCGACTACCGCACCTGCGGGCGACCGTGCGAACGACATCGCCTCGCGCTCCGCGACTACGCCGGGCACGAGCACCCGGTCGTCGTGGACGTGGGCTGTCGCAACACCGTCTTCAACGCCCTCGCGCAGAGCGCCGCCCCGCTCGTCCCCGAGCTCCTCGAGCTCGGCGTCCGTCGCTTCCGCGTCGAGCTCGTCTGGGAACGCGCCGAGGAAGTGACGCGCACGCTCACCGCCTATCGGAAACTTCTGCGCGGGGAGCTCAGTCCGGCCGCGGTGCTCGAAGCGGCTTCCGTGCACGAGCGTTACGGCGTGACGACACCGCTCCGAATCCGAAAGAAATAGCGCGCGCTCAGGGGGTGCTGGCCGCCGCCCATGGCGGCTCGTACGCCCACAGGCTCGGTCCCAGGTTCGGTCCGCACTCGCCTGCCCACGGATCCGC
>DASXWF010000745.1:0-2181 GCA_036503835.1 Polyangiaceae bacterium
CCTCCGAAGCTACCTGGACGCCGCCGCCGCTTCCGACGGGGCGCGCATCGCCGAGGTCCAGAAGCTCATTTCCCGCAACGAGAAGCGCATCGGAACGTTCTCGATCCGGGCCGAGCCGGCCGAAGCCGCGGTCGAGATCGACGGCGAGCGCGTGACGCCGAGCGGAGAAGGCCAGGTGAGCGTCGCGGTGGGGAAGCACATCGTGCTCGCGACTCACGACGGCTACGAGCCTCTGCTGCTCCCCATCGAGGTGCGCGGCGGCGAGACGTTGACCTTGCACCTGTCGCTATCGACCTTGCGACCCATGCTGGTCCCGGTCCCGGTCGACACGCTCGTGTCCGTGCGCATCCTCCCGAGTGACCCTTCGGCGCGCGTGTTCGTCGACGGCAGTCCGTTCGACGGTCAGGTGCTGCCGGCGGGCCGTCACCGGGTGGAGGTCATGGGGCAGGGGTACGCGCCGTGGGCACGCGATGTCGAGGTGAGCGCGGGGCGTACCAACGTCGTGTTGGTGCCGCTCGAGCCGCTTCCGCCGCGCGAGAGCGCCGCGCGCGCCGATCGAAAGGCCTGGGCGCTCGTGACGGGCGTTTCCGGGATCCTGTGCGCGGGGATCGTGACCGCGCTCCAGATCTACAACAACGGTCGCTACCGGGAATGGAGCAGCGACCGCGATCAGCTCTCGCAAGAGATCACGGCGGGATCGGCGGGACCGGATCGAGCGGCCCGCGCCAGGGACCTCCAGCAGCGGGCGGCGCAAATTCAACGCACCGACGACGTCAGCGTGCTGTTCGGCGGCGCCTCCGTGGCGCTGCTCGGAACGAGCACGGTGCTCTACTTCGGCAAGTAGCGGCGAGCGGCACGGAACCGCGCGGGCCGCGTCAGCGCAGCGGCGGGCCGTACAGCGTGTCGCGGTAGTTCGCGTAGCCGAAGGCGCCGGCGCTCGTGATCTGCACGACGGCCTTCTGCTGATCCACTTCGTAGATGTCGCCGGCGTTCGAGTAGATGACGATGGTGTTCCCGTTCGGCAGGCGCTGCACGTCGCCGAGGACCATGCTGGATACGCCCTGCGCGTTGAAGGACCAGACCATGCTCGCCGTGAGCGAGTTGCCGCTCTCGGTGAGCGAATACTCGTAGGCGGTCGAGCCGGACGCGCCCTGGCCGTTGTTGAAGAACACGAAGTTGCCGTTCGGGAGCAGCTGGTGGCCGTGGTTCACCTGCCAGCTGCCGCTCGCGCATTTGGGAGCGGGCGCGTTGCTGCAGCTTCCGCCGAACTGCCAGAGCACGTCGCCGGCGCGGGAGATCTTCACGTACGCGTTCGGGTTGCGGTCACCGAGTGTGTAGGTGTCGTCGTCCGGGTAATAGACGATCGCGTTCGTGTGGTACGTGTTCGATTGGTAGATCTGCTGGTCGATGCGGACGACGGTCTTGATCATTCCGTCCGGCGAACGCTCGATGAGATCGCTCGGTGGGTCCATGCCCGTCGACGCCCAGGAAGGCGCTGCGACGATGCCGCCCGGGAGCACCGTGAAGTCGTGGTGCGTCTTGGACAGGCCCTGGACGTTCATCTCCACGTCCATCCCGTCCATCGAGACGCGCCGCATCTCGCCGCCGGCGTTCTCGACGTTGAGCTCGAGCATCCACATGTCGGTGCCCTCGTAGCTCATGAGCGCCCGGCTGCAGTTGGCCGGCGCGGCCGCCCACCACACCACGTCGCCGTCGGCGTCGATGATGTACGCGGACGTGCCGCCGCCTCCTCCGCCGAAGGCGATGCCGGCGCTGGTGATGATGAAGCCCTTCGCTGCCTTGGTCGCGTCGCGTATGTCCTTCATCACGGTCGGCGCGCTCTGCGGGCGAGCCCCGGTCGTGAACATCTGACTCTTCGCTCGTGCACACGGTGCCGCCGGCGGTCGCGACGATGCGGTAGGTGTACGTACGGCTCGGCTTCATGCCGAGGAGCAGCGCGCGGTGGCTCGCGCCCGTGTGATCGATGACGCCGCCGCTGCCCTTGTTCAGCTCGTCGGCCATCGCGCCCATGAGCTCGAACTCGATGCGCGCCTCCGTCAGGTTCTCGAGCGTCGTCGTCCAGTTGACGATGCCCACGGTCGGAATCGCGCTGCTCGGCTCGCTGTCGATGGTGAAGGTGCACGCGCCGGGCGTCCCTTTCCCTCCCGAGCCGCCGGTTCC
>DASXWF010000746.1:0-8604 GCA_036503835.1 Polyangiaceae bacterium
CGATAGCGAGTTGCATGGGTCTTGCTCCCTGGACGAGGGCCCGCTCCCCGCTGCTCGCACGCCGCGGGCAGCCTCGGAGGGGCGCTGTTTCTCCTCAAGTGATAGCTGGACTATCCGCGGACCGTTAGGTCCATTATTGGCGTCCAATGGTCGAAAATCAGACCAAGCTGAACTGGGACGATCTTCGCGTCGCGCTGGCGCTCGCGCGCGCGGGCTCGGTGCGGGCGGCGGCGCGCGCGCTCCACGTGAGCCACTCGACGGTGTTGCGGCGCCTGCAAGAGCTCGAGTCCGCGGCGGGGGTGCGGCTGTTCGAGCGTACGCCGGAGAAGTTCGCGCTCACCAACGCGGGACAGGACGTGTTCGACACGGCCCGCGAGCTCGAAGAAGTCGTGCTCGCGCTCGAACGCCGCGTGGAGGGACGCGATCAGCGGCTGTCCGGTCCGATCCGCGTCACGCTTCCCGATCCGCTCTTGCCTTCGCTGCTGCCGGTCTTCAAGCGCTTCGCGGAGGCCTATCCCGAAATCGACATGACCCTCGCCGTCGGCGTCGAGTACCTGGACCTCGCGCAGCGCGAAGCGGACGTGGCCCTGCGCATCGCCGCCGAACCGCCGGTGGATCTCGTCGGGCGGCGGGTCGCCAGCGTGGCCTGCGCGATTTACGGCAGCCGGCGCTACCTCGAGGGCCGTTCGACGCGCAAGCTCGAGCGGCTCGACTGGATCGGCTGGCCGCGCACTTCGGCCATGAGCCTCGCGCAGTGGATGAGCGAGCACGTTCCGAGCGCGCGCGTCGCCTTGCGGCTCGACAGCTCGTGGGCGATCCGCGACGCGGTGGAGGCGGCGGTCGGGGTGGCGCTATTTCCCTGCGCGGTCGGCGACGCGCGCAGCGACTGGAAGCGCGTGCGGCTGGTCCCCGAGGTGGTCGCTCCGCTCTGGATCCTCACGCACCGGGACTTGCGCGCCACCGCGCGCGTGCGCGCCTTACGCGACCACTTGTGGGAGGCTCTCGTCGAGCAACGCCCCCTCTACGAGGGCAAGGGCGCGGCTTAGTGCCGCACCGCGCTCAGCGGAAGCCCGGCGCCGTCGCGGCGAGCCCCGCGTCGAGCGGCGTGAGCGTCTTCAGGTAGCCCTGCACGAGCGTGGGATCGAGCAGCGAACGCTCCACGTCGCCCGCGCGCAGCGGGCGGTTCTCGAGCGGAACCTCGCGGCCGGCCACGCGCAACATGGCGAGCGCGAGCGCGCGCGTCGTGGTGGCCTCGCCCGTGCCGACGTTCACGACCGGATCCTTCACCTCGCCGGTCAGCGCGAGCACGTTCATGCGCACGACGTCGTCCACGAACACGTAGTCGCGAATGCAGCCGTCGTCGCCTGGAGCGCGCATGGCGTTGACGCCGAGCGGCTTTCCGTCGCGAATCAGCTGGAAGAAAATCGCCACCACCCCGGCCTCTCCGTGCGGATCCTGGCGAGGACCGTAGACGTTCGCGTAGCGCAGCACCGTCACGGGCAGCTCGCGGTACCGCTGGTACACACCGAGCAGCTGCTCGAAGCAGAGCTTGTGGATCGCGTACGGGCTCACCGGCACGGGCGGGGTCGATTCCTTGGCGCGCACGGGCGGCGGTACCTTGCCGTAGATCGCGCCGCCCGTGCTCGCGAAGACGAAGCGCTTCACGCCGGCATCGACGGCGGCGTCGAGCAGGTTGATGCCGCCGATGACGTTGATCTCGGCGTCGAGGCGCGGCTCGCGCACGCTGATCGCGACGCTCGCCTGAGCGGCCTGGTGCGTCACCGCTTCGGGCCGAGCTTCGGCGAGCACGCGCGCGACGGCTTCCCGGTCGCGCAGATCCGCGACGAAGAGCTTGGCCCCCGCGGCGACGTTCTCCCGCTTGCCGGTGCTGAGATTGTCGAGCACCGACACTTCGTGTCCGAGGCTCAGGAGGCGATCGACGATGTGGCTGCCGATGAACCCGGCGCCACCGGTAACGAGCACGCGCATGCGCTCGGGCATACCATAGCGGCGGGCCGATCACGACGGACACGCGCCCCCCGCGGGCAAACCGCGCGGCCGACTTCGGCGCGAGCAACGCCCGTCAGAACTGACACAGCCGCTCGACGTAGGCGCGCGAGCCGTCGCGCTCCCAACCGTCGAGTTCCGCCACGTCCTTCAGCTGCTGGCCGCGCTGCCGGGGGACGGCGAAATACTGGACCTCGAGATCCGGCAGGGAGCTCATGTCTCCCCAGAGCTTTTCGAACTGCGTCACGGGAAACACGTCCTCCTGCGCGTTCCCCCAGCGGCGTTTGACTTCCTTCAGCGTGACGTAGGTCGGCAGGCGCGCGGAGAGCGAGCGCACGCTGCGGCGCACGGCGGCCTCGTCGGAGAGAGTCTCGCGCGTGAGGTCGAACAGCCCGAGCAAGCGGTCGATCGTGATCCAGGTGGTGAGGGAGTTGTAGTAGCGGAGCTTGAACTCGTCGTCCTCGCGCGGGAGCGCGAGCCCTTCGATGATGCGCACGCGTCCGCCGACGCGCGCGAGCCCGCCGCCGCGATCCTCGAGCCGGCGCGGGATGAGCTCGAAGCTCAAGGTAGCGCCGCTGTCGATGTGCTTGCCGAGCAGCAGCGGATCGAGGTGCGCGCCGAGCGTGTCGATGTTGTGCATCATCATGTAACGGAGCGCCGGCCGCTCGGCGAGCAGGCGCGCGAGCGTTCCGTTCAGGAGCAGGTTCGCGATCTCGTACCAGTGACCCACCGGGTGCAGGCACTGGCCCGGCACGTTTTCCCGGTAGTCGCCGGCTTCGCCCTGCGCGATCGCCCAGTCGAGCAGCGCCTTCCGCCCGCTGTCGCGCACCTTCTGCTTGCGTTCCTCGAGCTGCTGCTCCGGCATCTGCTCCCAGGCGAAGCGCAGATCGCGCGCCGTCGGAACCAGGCGCAAGCCGATGGAGCGGCCCGGCGAGAGCTCGAGCGGACCCGCGAAACCGTAGCGGGCCTCGCGCTCGAGCAGCTTCCGGATCGGCTCGTGCGTGAGGTAGCTCGTCGTGAACACGTGGACGGGGACGGGCGCGCCGCTCTTCGCGACGCTCGCCGTCTTGGCCAGGTGGACTTCGAGGAACGTGCGGAAGCGGCCGCCGAGCTTGGCGAACGGGTGAATCGCCTTCACCGTGCCCGCACCCTGCGTCCAGCGGCTGCCGGCACCGGCGGCGAGCGTGATCACCATCAGCTCCCCGCGCTCGAGCGAAATCTGCCCTGAACGCACGAGCGATTCCGGCAGGGACCGCGCATCGACGATGTCGCCTGCGCGCACGTCCTCCACCACCGTGTCCGGCGGCAGGCGATTTTTGGCCAAGCCCACGCGACCGGCCAGCAGATCGCCGCGGAAGCGCTCGTGTTGATCGGGATCGAAGCCGTAGCGAGAGAGCAGCGTGTCGAGAGATACCTCGTCGCGGCGTGGACCGGCGCCGGGGAACAGCCGGCCGACGAGCGCCCGCCCGATGCTCTCCGCGCGCGCGCCCGACAGGTGCGCGGCGCAGAAGGCGTCGACCTCGCGCCGGCGGTCCGCCGAGAACGAGCGCGAGCCCGCCTCGTGCCAGCGCGGAAGCGCGAACAGGTAGTATTCCGGCGAGAGGATCGCGCGCGTGGCGGTGCGAAGCTCGGCGCTCGTGCCCGCGTCGTTGACGGTGAACCGGTACACGACCGGATCCATCGCGAACGGCAGGCTCGTCTCGAGGTCCCGCTTCGCGCGCAGCATGCACTCCTGGAGGATGCCTTCTGCTTCCGCCTTGCGCTCGGGGGCGACGATGAAGCCCATGCCGCCGCCCGACATGCCGCCGAGCATCCAGAAGCCCCAGAAATCGGCGCCGAGCTCACGTTCGGCGTCGGCGATCAGGCGCTCGGTGAACGCGTTCGTCACCCAGGGCACGATGGCCTGGAGCGGCCCGCGGAACAGCCGCGTGGTCAGCCGCCCGAGCTCGCGGATCTCGCCCGCGCGCAGCGCCGCGACGATCGTGTCGAAGTCGCGCAGGAGCTCCTGGCGCGCGTCCCACTCGCGGTGCGTCCCGAGCAGGAACTTCTCGGTCACCATCTCCAGGATCGGCCCGACGTTCGCCGCCATGCCGCCGTGGACGAGCACCAGCGACGCCTCGAGCTTCTGGCGCGCCGCCGCCGGCACCGCGTCTTCGCCGAGCAGCGTGTGCTTGGGCAAGAGGCGCCCGCGGCTCGCGCCGTGCTCCACGTCGGCGTCCGTCGCGACCACGCCCTCGATGAGCTTCACGCCCGGCCAGATCCCGCCGCTGTCCTGCCACCCGCCGCCCGAGCCGCCCAGCCACTCGCCGAGGATGGCCCGGCTCGCGACCGTGCGGCGCTCGCCTTCGAGCAGCGTGCCCGTGAGCGACTCGACCTGTCCGGTCGCGCGCATGCAGAGCGCGATGAGCCCGCCGAGCAGGTTCGTCGACACCGCGAGGCGGCTGCCCTTCGGGATGTCGTTCACCTGACTCACGAGCTCGAGCCCGAGCCCCGGCCCGACGAGCTGCTCGAGCAAGAGCGCGAGCGGCTGGCCGGAGCCCTCGAGACCGGGCGGAACGATGCCCGCCGCGATCACCGCCGCCTTCAACAGACCGAGGTAGTCGCGCGCGTAGTCGAAGACCTCGGCGATGTCGGTGAGGTCGGCCGTGATGTCCAGATCGACGCTCGCGAGCCTCAGCACCGGCTGATCGATCACCCGCAAGAAGCAGGCGATGGGCGGGGCCGTGTGCTCGTCGCGACCGCGCACGGCGAGATCGACCGAGACGTTGAGGACGCGAGCGCCCTCCGGATAGTCCATGCCCAGAAAGAAGATGTCGCTCCAGCCGCTGTGGCTGAGATCCATGCGCACGGCGGTGCGCTCGGCGAGCACCGGCAAGAAGCCTTCGGGAGAGCGGAGCTTGAGCTCGGGGCGGATGCGCAGCGGGTGGTCGAGGGCGTGCGCGGCCCGGAACATCCAGCGGTTGCCGCGCAGCGCCTGCACCGAGCGCTGCACCTGACCGGCGAGCAGCTGAAATCCGAGCCCGTGATGCGCGCTCGCCAGCGCGCTCGCCAGCGGATCGGTCATGCCGCCCTCGGCGGCCGCAAAGAACACCTTGCAAGCGGAGGCGTAGCGGCGCCCGAGCAGGAGCTCGTGGCCGTGCGCGGGAATGTGCCCGACGCGCGCGAGCTCCGGCCGGCGCGGCAGGTGATACCGGTAGATGGCGTGCGCGAGAAAAATGGCGCGCACGCGCTGGTAAATGTTGCGCTGCGTGTCCTCCGCGAACGCGTGCAGCGCGCGCGGCGCCTCGACGAGCTCCGCGTACGTAGCGCTCTCCACGAACGACTCGAGCGCGCCCACCTTGGCTTTCGCCTCGGGCTCGAGGATCGCTCGAATCAGAGGATGCATGCCGGCGCCCGTCACGCGTCGCGCCGTTCGGCCTGGGCCACTTCCTCGAGCATCAGGCGCAGCACCTCCTCGCGGCGGGCGCCGTGCAGGGCGAGCGCGAGCTGGGCGCGCAGCAACCCGAACGGCCCCTCCAGATCGACGCGGTGACCGCGCACCTCGAGCGCGAGGTAGCGCTCGCGCGTCGCGAGCCCGGCCAGCGACTCCGTGAGGCCGAGGCGCTGGCCCGGTGCCAGGGCGCGCTCGCCTTCGCGCAGGTGCGGAAACACGTCGGGCGTGAGCGCGTGAGTCCCGAACATGGCGAGGTACGTCCCCTGGCGCAGGCCGGCGATCATGCAGGTCTGCTCGGCCACGGTGGGCGTCGGTTTTTCCAGCACCGTCTCGACCGTGAACAGCTCCTCGCGTCCCTGGATGCGCTGGCCGCCGACCACGCCGAAGTACGGAAGAGCGCTCTCGGCGGTCACCTGCACGGCGGACACCGAGCACTCCTCGCGTTCGGCGACCTCGATCAGCTGCGCCGTGCACGACTTCGCCGCATAGGTGACGAACACGTGATCGCACACCTGCACCAGAAACGACTCGCCGCCGACCCACTTCTCGAGCAAGAGGACGGCGTGCCCGAAGCCGCGCGCCTCGGTCTGCTCCACGAGCTCGATCGCGGAACCGAACTGGGCCGACAGCTCCGAAAAGAACGGCCGCGTACCGGGCGCGGTCACCAGCGCGATCTCGCGGATGCCTGCGCCGAGCAGCTCCTCGATCTGGAGCGCCACGACGCGGCGCGAGCGCCCGTCACCGGTCGTCACGTGCTGCAGCGGCAGCTCCCGATGAGCTGCCATGGGAATGATGGCTTTGGTGAGCTTCACGATGCCTGGCGCATCGTACAGTAGTTCAAGTAGCGGACGACGACTTTGTGGGCACGGCGATCCCAGCGATCTGACGAACGGCCGTCCGCCGGCCTCGCCGGTTTTTTTCAGGGCTCGGTTGCTACTTGCGCCGATCGTGATCGGCTCGCGCCAAGACTAGGGAAGTGGTTCCAGCCACCGATCAGCGCGTCAGCCGGTCGATCTTCGCCGCGCAGATGAAGTCATTCTCGCTGACACCGCCGACGGAATGCGTCGAGTACACGACGCGGCAGCGCTTGTAGGAAACTTCCAGGTCCGGATGGTGGTCTTCCTTGTGCACCACCCAGGCGAGCGCGTTCACGAACTCCATCGTCTGATGGAAATTCTCGAACTCGTAGGTCTTCGCGATGCGCTTCCCGTCCGTACCGAGCTCCCAGCCCGGCACCTCGGCGAGCAATCGAGCGATCTCAGCGGCCGAGAGCGCCGGCGTCCCCGCCGGGAGCTCCCGCGAGCGGCGTTCGAGCAACGTGGCCATGGTCCTCCGCGTCTACCGCCGCGGGAGAGGGCCGGCAAGCGCGACACCGGCACATCCGGCACCGTGTCTCACGCCGCCCCCGGATCCTCCGCCAGCAACAGCCTCGCCTCGTTCCAAGCCGCCACGATCGGCGCCAGCCGCTCGTCCGCGCGAATGCGCTCGATGAGCCCCTGCATCGCCTTCAGGTACGTTTCGCGATCGAGCTCGCCGCGCAAGAGCTGCACGCGCAAAAATACCGCGGCTGTTTGCGCCACGTCGCACAAGCAGTAGCTCCGCACCTCGCTCAAGCGGCCGGCGTGGACCATCGGCCCCACGTCTTTGCCTTCGATACCGACCTTGCCGGGCATACCGCAGAGCTTCGCGATCACGTCGAGGCGTGATGACTTCGCCGCCCCGAAGTCGGCGACGTAATCCATGAGGTCGAGGTGCCCTTCGGGCGTGAAGCGGTAACGCACGTCGCGCGAGTGGTAGTAGTGCCGTAGCGTGATCCCGTGACGCAGGCAGCGCGTCGCAATCACGGGCATGTCGAACGAGCGCCCGTTGAACGTCACCAGGCAGGGCCGGCGCTCCTCGAGCAGTTTCGCAAAGTCGCCGAGCATGCCGGCCTCGCCCTTGGCCTCGGCCACGACGCCGATTTTCTTCACCTCGTACGCAGAGTCGAAGAGCAGGGCGCCGATGACCACGATGCGATGGTGGGGCGGGGCCGGCAGTCGCTCGCTGTCCGCCGCCGGTACGATCGGGAGCTCTGCGTCGAGGACGGTCTCGATGTCGAGCACGAGATGGGACGTCGCCACGTGGGCTCGGTAGCAGGGTCGCTCTCCGAATGCTTCGACCTCCCTCGCGAAACCGGAGGGCCAGGACCCCGAAGCGGCCCTGGAACGAAGCGTCTATCTATTGGAATTGTTTGATTTTTTCGAGTGAGTGCAGGCACGTCCGGGGCCGTGCGTGATATGCCCCCCAAAGGCGCGGAGGCCCGCGGCTGGCAGCCCAATCTTGCGGGAGGCCGGGCGGCGCCCAGCACCGCAAGTTTTTTCGCATGGCCAGAAATACGCTCGTCATCAACTGCGACATCCGTGAAACACGAGTCGCCCTCATCGAAAACGGGATCATCGCCGAGTTGCAGATCGAACGTGCCGCAGCGCGCGGCACGGTCGGCAACATCGTCCTCGGACGCGTCACGCGCGTGCTGCCCGGCATGCAGGCCGCGTTCATCGACGTTGGCCTCGATCGCGCCGCGTTCCTCCACGTCGAGGATTTGATCCGTCCCGACGATTTCGAGGAGTACCTCGCCGGCGGTCGCAAGCACGAGTCGGACGAAAATCGCGGGGAGAAAGGCGACGGTGGACGGAGGCACGGCGCGGCGGCGAAGGTCGCGGAGTCGGGGAAGGACGACGACGACGAACAGCTCATCGCAGCCCCGAGCGGCGTTTCGGTGGAATCCTCGCGATCGCTCGACGACGACGACGACGACGACGACGACGACGACGATGCGGACGACGACGCCGAGGAGGGTGACGACGAGGGCGACGACGACGACGACGCTGACGCGGATGACGACGAGGACGGCGACGACGAGGACGGCGACGACGAGGACGACGACGACAGCAACCCCGAAACTTCCGCGGAAAATGCCCCCGCCGACAGCGATCCGGATGCCTCACCTAGCTCCGGCTCTGAAAGCGACGAGGAGGACGACGAGGACGAGGACGAGGACGGCGACGACCGCGTCGAGGAAGAAGAGGAACAGGAGGAGCCGGACAACGAGGCTCCTCCGCCCGGGGGCGGCTCCGGCGAAGCGGACGGCGGTGGCGCGGGTGGACGGCGGCGGCGCCGGCGAC
>DASXWF010000747.1:0-2431 GCA_036503835.1 Polyangiaceae bacterium
CGGGCACGGACGCTAGAGCATGCTCACGGGGTCCACGTCGATCGCGACGCGGACGCGGCGATCGATGGGCACGCGGGCGACGCCGAGCAGGGCGATGTGGAGTCGGGCGCGCTCCGTCGCGCGCACCAGAAAGCGGTGCCGATAGCGGCCGCGCAGGCGGGCGAGCGGCGCAGGAGCCGGGCCGAGCACCTCGACGCCGTCCGCGTGCCAGCGCCGCGCGACCGTCGCGAGCTTTTCGGCGTGTGCTCGGGCGAGCTCGTCTTCGACGGCGTCCACGCGCACGAGCGCCAGGCGCGCGAACGGCGGATAGCGGAGCTCGCGCCGCGACTCGAGCTCCTCGGCGATGAAGGTCTTCACGTCGTGGGAGAGCGCGCGGCGGATCGCCGGGTGATCAGGCTGTCGAGTCTGGATCAGGACGCGGCCGGGCTCGTCGCCGCGACCGGCGCGCCCGGCGACCTGGACGAGCAGCTGGAACGTGCGTTCCGCCGCCCGGTAGTCGGGCAGAGAAAGCGCCGCGTCGGCGTTCAGCACGCCGACCAGCGTGACGCCCGGCAGATCGTGACCCTTGGTGACCATCTGCGTGCCCACGAGCACGTCGACCTCGCGCCGCCGTACGCGGTCGAGCACGCGCTCGGACTTCGGGCCCGCCGCCACGTCGCGATCGAGGCGGGCGATGCGCGCTTTCGGCAGGGCGGTCGCGAGGATGCTCTCGATGCGCTCCGTGCCCGCGCCCTCCTCGACGAGCGAAGCCTCACCGCACTTCGGGCATGCGTCCGGCAGGCGCTCGTTGTGGTCGCAGTAGTGGCACACGAGCCGCTCGGCGCGCGCCCGATGCAGCGTGAGCGCGACGGCACAGTTCGGACACTCGGTGATCGTGCCGCACGCTTCGCAGATCAGGCTCGGCGAGAAGCCGCGGCGATTCAAGAACAGGATCGCCTGCTCGCGCTTCTCGAGCGTCTCCTCGAGCGCGCGAAACAGCGGCAGGCTGAGCAGACGCTCGCCGCCGGGGCCGGGTCCGGCGCGACGCAAGTCTACGATTTCGGCCTTGGGCAGCACGCTCGCGGCGCGGGCGCGCGCCGGCAATTCCAGGAGCTCGAGCTTGCCGCTGCGGGCGAGCTCGACGCTCGTGACGGACGGCGTGGCCGAGCCGAGCACCGTCACCGCGGACGCGCGGTGCGCGCGCAGGAGCGCCATGTCACGGGCGTGGTAGCGCACGCCTTCCTCCTGCTTGAACGAGCCGTCGTGCTCCTCGTCCACGCAGATCAGCCCGAGCTCCGCGATCGGGGCGAACAGCGCCGAGCGCGCGCCGATCGCGATGCGCACGTCTCCGGACCGCAGCGAACGCCACATCGCGTGCCGCTGTCGCTCGCCGAGCCCGCTGTGCAGGACCGCGATGCGGCTGCCGAGCCTGGCGCGAAAGCGCGCGACGAGCTGCGGCGTGAGCGCGATCTCCGGCACGAGCACGATCACACCGCGGCCGAGCGCCAGACAGCGCTCGGCCGCGCGCAGGTACACCTCCGTCTTCCCGGAAGCCGTGATGCCTTGCAGCAGAAACCCGGTGCGCTCCCGGCGCTCGAGGCGTCCGACGACGGCCGCGACCGCCGCGGCCTGCGCCGGTGTGAGCTCGGGCGGCACGTCGGGCGAGACCTCGAACGCAAACGGATCGATGGCTTCGCTCTGCTTCTCGAGCTTCGCCGCGCCGCTCTCGACCAGGCGCGCGACCACCGCGCGCGCGCTCGGCCACTTCTCACCGAGCTCGGCGAGCGGAGTCGGCCCGTGCTCCTTCAGGTGGGCGAGCACCTCCCGAGCGCGCCCGCGCCCACCCGGGTCCGGAGCGTCCGGCAACGCGCTCGCCACCTGCACGAGCTTTCCCACGGTGCGGGTGGCCGGCAGCGCGAGCACCGCCTGAGCCGCGCTGCGTTCCACCGCGGGTAGCGCGAGCTGGACCACTTCGCCCACCGGCGCGACGTAGTAGCGCGCGAGCTCCTGCAAAAACCCGAGCAGCTCCTCGGGCAAGACCGGCTCCGCCTCGATCACGCCGAGCACCGGCTTGATCCGCTCCGCCGGAATTTCCGGATCGCGCTCGCCCACGTCGAGCACGACCCCGAGCACCTTGCGCTTGCCGAGCTCCCACAGCACGCGCGCGCCCCGCTTCACGCCGGCGGCGAGCTCGGCGCTCACGGCGTACGTGAAGACCTGCCCGAGTGGGACGGGAACGGCGACGCGAGCGAGGAGCACGCCGGGAAAGGTAATTCAGCGCCGGAGCTCAGCGCTGGAAGTAAAACGTGATCGCGGTCCCGGCCACGAAGAGCATCACCAGCAGCACCCAGAATCCGCGTGACTCACGCGGCGGTGTGGCTCTGCCCGGCTGGGCCATGGGCTTCAGCGACGACGGCGGCGGCTCGAGACGCGGAACCTGCAGTGCGCCCAC
>DASXWF010000748.1:0-5811 GCA_036503835.1 Polyangiaceae bacterium
CCAAGAGCCGGCGCTCGTGCTGGGCCAGCCGCTGGGCTTGCACGCGCAGGTGGCGTTCCGTGCGCCTGCGCAGGCGGGCGAGCAGCTCGTCGAGCAGCTGCTGGCGCTCGATCAGGAGGAAGCGCGGATCGCCGAGCCCGCGCGACAGGTGGGCGAGCCGCGCGCGCTCGAGCTCGAGCCGCGAGTGCATCGCGCGCACGAGCGACGCGCGGCGCCGCATGAGCGCGTCACGCCGCGCCCGCGCGTCCGGCACCACGAGCTCCGCCGCTTGCGAGGGCGTCGCGGCGCGAACGTCCGCCGCCAGATCGGTGAGCGTCACGTCGACCTCGTGCCCGACCGCGCTCACCACCGGCACGCCGAGCGACGCGACCTTGCGCACGACGCGCTCGTCGTTGAACGCGGCGAGATCCTCTCCCGAGCCGCCGCCGCGGCCGACGATCACGACGTCGAGCCCCGGATAGCGCTCGACGAGCTCGAGCGCCTCCACGATGCTGTCCGGCGCGCCGTCGCCCTGCACGAGCGCGGGAGAAAGCACGATTTTCACGTTGCCGCGCCGGAACGCGACCGTGCGGATGTCGTGGAATGCAGCCCCGTGCGCGCTCGTGACGACGCCGACCACGCGCGGATCGGCGGGCAGCGGACGCTTTTTCTCGAGCGCGAAGAGCCCCTCGGCCTCCAGCCGCTTCTTCAGCGCTTCCAGCGCTTCCAGCAGCGCGCCGCGACCGGCGGGACGCGCGAAGGTGCCGACGAGCTGAAGGCGCCCGCGCGGCGCCCACACCGTCGCCCGCCCCCAGACCTGCAAGCGCGTGCCGTCCGCGAGGTGCTTCTTCGCGCGGTTCGCGTCGAAGCGATACATCACGCAGTCGATCACCGCGTCCTCGCGCTCGTCCTTCAAACAAAAATAGGTATGCCCACTCGCCGCCCGCTTGAGCGACGTCACTTCACCCTCGACCCAGAACGAGCCGGTCGCCCCCTCCACGGCGCGCTTCAAGCGGCGGTCGAGTTCGGCAACGCTGACAACTTCGGCCCCGCTCACGGCGCGCGTGAATACCACGGCGCATGGGCGGACGCCGGGCTAGTTCCTCGGCCTGGTGGGTGCTGGTGGCTGTGAGGTCTTTTTTGCCGCCAAGGCGCCAGGGAGACGCCAGGGCCCGCCAGCGGATTTTTGGGTCGATTCACGATCTTCTTTTGGGGGGGTCACGCCAGTCGAGTCACGAAGCGCAACCACCCCCCTCTCCTCCGCTGGCGGGCCCTGGCGTCTCCTTGGCGTCGTTGGCGGCCTCTGTAAAACGCCGAAGTTCACCCATCGGCCGGCAGTCCCGCCAAGAGATTCACTTCGTCCCGAACAGCCGATCCCCCGCGTCCCCGAGCCCCGGTACGATGTACCCGTGGTCGTCGAGTTTCTCGTCGATGGCCGCGGTGAAGACGGGTACGTCAGGATGAGATTCGTGGAGGTTCGCGATGCCGTCGGGCGCGGCGACGATGCACACGAACTTGAGCGAGCGCGGGGCGGCGGTCTTCACGCGCTCGACCGCCGCGATCGCGCTGTTGCCGGTCGCGAGCATCGGATCGACCAGGATCACGTCGCGGCCGGTCATCTCGCTGGGAAGCTTGAAGTAGTATTCGACCGCCCCGAGCGTCTCGGGATCGCGGTAGAGGCCGATGTGGCCGACGCGCGCCGAAGGCAGGATGCGCAGCATGCCCTCGACCATTCCGCCGCCCGCGCGCAGGATGTTGACCAGCACGACCTTCTTGCCCTCGAGCAGCGGCGCGCGCATCTTGGCGAGCGGGGTCTCGATCTCCTCGTAGATCAGGGGTAAATCGCGGGTGATCTCGTAGGCGAGCAGCATGCTGATCTCGGCCATGAGGGCGCGGAAGGAGTTCGTGCTGCGCTCTTTCTGGCGGAGCAGCGTGAGCTTGTGCTGCAGGAGCGGATGGTCGATCACCGTCACGTTGGATGGAGGCATGGGCTTTCCTGCTCGCTCAGAATGAGGCATGGGCTTTCTGCTCGCTCAGAATACGGTTCCGTCGCTGACGACGCGGAGCGGCGGGGCGCCGCCGGGACGTTTTTCGGCGGCGAGGACGCGGCCGGCGCGCCAGGTGCCGCCTTCGAGCACGCGCGCGAGCGGCAGCTCTTCGGCGGAGAGGCCCAGACGCGCGCGCAGGCGCTCGGCCGTGCGATCGAGCAGCGCGACGGTGAGCGCGCGCCATTCGACGACGACCTCCGAAGCCGGGGCGTGCGCCTCGCCGAGGACCCGGTCGTGCTTCGGCACGAGGACGCCTCCGTCGATGAAGAGCCCGCCGTTCCGGTACTCGGCGAGTCCAGTGAGCTCCGGAAGGCCGCGCAGCACGAGGCCCGCGGCTTCGAGCGGCTCGCACAGCGAGTAGGTGAGCCACTGCGAGAGCTTGTGGAAAGGGACGCGGCCGACCGCCGGGTGGGTGAACACGTCGCCCAGGTTCTGGCCGAGCAGCGTCTCGCGGCCGGGCCAGATCTCGCCGAGCCCGAGCAGGACGGCCGAGAGCATGCGAGCGGCTTCGAGCTCGCGCCGTTCGGCCTGGCCGACCAGGTAGAGACCCAAGGCACCGAGGCGCGGCGGGGTTCCGAAGTAGCGCGTCTGCTCGCGAACGACTCGGCCGAGCTCGTTCAGAAGGCGCGCTCGACCGTCGAGGCCCACGAGCGGGTTCTCGGGTCCGACCTGAAAGGCGTTCGCCAGCCCGTCCGCCGAGATCCGCTCGAGCGCCGCCGCGTCCGCGCGATAGGGTGCCGCTCCGTCGAGCGACAAGCCTCCGGACGCGAACCAATCGAAGCTGGCGACCGCGAGACCTTCCGAGCGGCCGAGGCTCACCCCGTTCGCGTCGCGGTACACCCAGTCCGCGCCGGCGCCCGCATCGAGCAGGACGCTCGTGATCACGAGCTCGAAGCGGCTCATGAGTTGCTCCTCGCGCGAGAGCGCGCCGATCGCGGCGTCGAGCCGGGCGAGGCGATCCACGCCGCCCGCGCCGAAATGCCGAAATCTCCCGTGATACGGGATCGCCCGCAGGTCGGGGTAGGCCGCCCGCGTCACCGCGAGCACGCGCTCGACCACCGCGTCGAGCGCCCGTTCGTCGAGCGCGAAATGCTCGAGCCTGTCTGCGCGAGCCAGGGCATACAGCGCCTCGCAGCGCTCGCGGATCGCGCGCGGCGTTCGCAGGTAGTCGAGCTCCGCGGCAGAGCCCGGCGCGGGCTCGGGCTCAGCCATCGAGCGATCGGCCCTTGGGCTTCGCGAGCTCGTTGCCGTCCGGAACCTCGCCTTCCGTGAAGTAGCCGGCGGCCATCTTGGCGTCCATCTCGACGCGAGCGTCCGCCGGGATCAGCTCGTCGGGGATCGGCACGCGTTCGATGATTTGAATGCCGGAGCGCGAGACGGCGTCATGCTTCATGTTACTCATGGAGACGAAGCGATCGATCTTCGTGATGCCGAGCCAGTGCAGGGTGTCGGGCATCAGCTCCTGAAAGCGCATGTCCTGAACGCCGGCGACGCACTCCGTGCGGGCGAAGTAGTGCTCGGCGCGATCGCCGCCCGCCTGCCGTTTGCGCGCGTTGTAGACGAGGAATTTCGTCACCTCGCCCAGCGCGCGGCCTTCCTTGCGGTTGTAGACGATGACGCCCGAACCGCCCGCCTGCGCGGTGCGAACGCACTCTTCGATGCCGTGCGTGAGGTAGGGGCGGCAGGTGCAGATGTCGGAACCGAAGACGTCCGAACCGTTGCATTCGTCGTGCACGCGCACGGCGAGCGGCCGCGACGGGTCCGGAATGCTGGCGGCGTCGCCGAACATGTAGATCGTGGTGCCGCCGATCGGCGGCAGGAACACCTCGAGGTCGTTGCGGGTGACGAGCTCCGGGAACATGCCCGCCGTGTGCTCGAACAGCGTGCGCCGCAGCATGGCTTCGGCGCAGCCGAAGCGCGCGGCGACGCCGGGCAGGTACCAGACCGGTTCGACGGCTGCCTTGGTGACGTTCACCGCGCCGCCGGCGCGCAGGATCTTGCCGTCGACCTGGAGCCGTCCCGCCGAAATCGCGTCGGCGAGCTCGTGCATCTTGATCTGCGCGCGGGTCACCGCGATGGTCGGGCGGATGTCGTAGCCCTGCTCGTAGTAGGAGGCGAAGGCGGCGCTGACGACGGCCCCGAACGGATCGAGCGCGACGATCTTCTTCGCGTCGAACCACTGCGGGAATGGACCGATCTCGTTCGTGGGCGCCGTGTTCGTGAGATCCGGCCGCCGCAGCGGATCGAGCGCGCCCGCCGCGACCGCCACCGCGCGGTAGACCGAATACGAGCCGGAGTGCGTTCCGATCACGTTGCGATGCGCCTGCTTGGTCACGGTGCCGATCAGCGGACCGCGCACCATCGGATCGCTCGCTCCCCATTCGACGGGAATGGGCTTGGGCCCGTGCGCGCCGGGGTGCGACGTGAGCACGATGGCCTTGGGCTGCTTCTTCTTGGGACGGATCGTGGTCACGGTTTGCCTTTTTGATCTGGTCTCGCCAAGGTCTGCTGCTGTCTCGTCATGACATCCAGTTGGCGTCCGGAGAAACCGCCCACTTGGTGGTGATCTTCTTCAAGTTGCTCCAGAGCTCGACACCCGCCGGTCCCGTCATGTCGCCCTGCCCGAACTTCGAGCTCTTCGTGCCTCCGAAGGAGAAGGGATCGCGCGGGACCGGCACGCCGACGTTGACGCCCACCATGCCGCTCGTCGCGCGTTCCGCGACGTAGCGCGCCACCGCGCCGCTGCTCGTGAAGATGCTGAGCGCGTTACCGTATTCGCTCGCGCGTTCGAGGGCGAGCGCCTGATCCAGCGTAGCCACGTGGATCACCGACAGAACCGGACCGAACAGCTCCACGCGCGCGCAGCTCATGTCCGGCGTCACGCGGTCCAGCACCGTAGCTCCGAGCCAGTTTCCGCCTTCGAAACCGGCGGGGGGCGAAGCCTTGCGTCCGTCGAGCAGGAGCTTCGCGCCGTCGCTCTCCGCCTGGCCGATGGCGGACACCAGCCGCTCGCGCGCGGCGCCGTCGATGAGCGCGCCCAGGGTCCGGCCGAGCTCGAGCTGGCTCGCCGCGGCGGCGATCTTCTCCACGAAGCGCTCCGCCTCACCCACGACCACCAGCACGCTCGCCGCCATGCAACGCTGCCCGGCGCAGCCGGTGAAGGAGTCCACGACGCCCTTCACGGTCAGCGCCTCGTCGGCGTCGGGCGCCACCACCAGGTGATTCTTCGCGCCGCCGAGGCAAAGCGCGCGCTTTCCGAGCGCCGTCGCGCGCCCGTGGACGGCCTTCGCCACGGGGCTCGAGCCCACGAAGCCGAGCGCGCGGATCTCGGGATGATCCACCAGCGACTCGACGACGGCGCGCCCGCCGTGCACGAGCGAGAACAGGCCGGCCGGGAGCCCCGCTTCGAGCAGCCACGCGCCGAGCAAACACGCGCTCAGCGGGACCTTCTCGGAAGGCTTCAGGACGAAGGCGTTGCCGACCGCGAGCGCGATCGGAAACATCCACATCGGCACCATGGCCGGAAAGTTGAAGGGCGTGACGCCCGCGACCACGCCGAGCGGCTCGCGCCGGTACTCGCAGGTGACGCCGCGGGAGACATCGAGCGCACCGCCGCGATCCAGGTTCGGCAGACTCACGGCGAACTCGACCACCTCGAGCCCGCGCTGGATGCCGGCGAGCGCCTCGCCGCGCGTCTTTCCGGATTCGGCCGACACGAGCTCCGCGAGCTGCTGCGCGTTCCGCGTCACGATCTCCGAGAAGCGCTGCAGCGGGCGAACCCGCT
>DASXWF010000749.1:0-2073 GCA_036503835.1 Polyangiaceae bacterium
CTCGGGTGGACCCGCAACACGATCGACGGACCTCCGGCCACGCTTCAGGTCTCGCAGGCGGGCGTGCGCGACGTGAGCGTGTGGATGCGTGAGGACGGCTTCACCTTCGACAAGATCCTGCTCACGACCAGCGCGAGCTTCGTGCCGTCGGGCAACGGACCCGCGGAGAGCCCGCGCGAGGGTCCCGGACCGTGCACGGCGTACTGCTCGAACCCGATCGCGTTCAACACGAGCAACTACCAGTCGGGCAACCTCGGCACCGCCGCGAGCTGCCACGAAACCCGGGCGCCGCTCCACGGCGCGGTCTGCGGCAATCTGCAGAGCCCACGCCGGCTCTTCGTCAACGGCGTGCCGATGACCTGCAACTTTAGCCCGGTGGCGCTCCCGCCGGCCCAGAACGGCGGCTACTGCATCCATACCACCAGCGGAAACTACGCCTGGGCGTCGTTCGCCACCTGGTGAGCGCGGTGCGCTGAAGGGTCCTCGCCGTCGCGGTCGCCTCTACGCGGCGGCGAGGAGCCCGAACGCCGCGATGCCCCGCTTGCGGAGCTCGCGGCGGAGGTCGTCGGTTCGTTCGCGCGGCGCATTGAGCAGAGCGCCGAGGACGCCGGCCGCCCAGACGTCGAGGGTGGTCGTGCCGCAGCGCGCGAGGTCGCCGGCGGTGCCTTCGAGGACGTCGCGCCACGCGCCGCAGAGGGCTGCGAACTCGGCGGTCGGATGAGTACCGCCGCGCTGGACGATGCCGCGCGCTCGCAGGGATTCGAGCACGGTCGAGTCCAGGGTTTCGAGCGAGGCGCGCTCCAGCCCGAACAGGGTCGGGAGTACCGCTGCGGCTCGCGTTGCCCCACGCTCCAGAGCGACGCGCGAGAGCGACTCCACGAATTGCTCGAACGGGCTCTTTGCACGCCGCTCCGGCTCGAGCTCGGCTTCGCCCGGAATCAGCGCTTCGATTGCTGCCTCTTCGACTGCAGCCTCTTCGACTGCAGCCTCTTCGACTGCAACCTCTTCGATCGTTGCCTCTTCGACTGCAGCCTCGATCGAGGGGGCATCCTCGATGTCGACGCCGTGCGCGACCGCGGCGAGCGAATCCCAGACTTCGATGATGGGCGGGAAGACCTCGAACGCGGGCTCGGTCACGGGATCGGGAAGCTGCGGAGGCGGCTCCTCCGCGAGCCAAGACGGCCCGATCACGCGTGGCGCCGGGCCTGGGACGGTGCGGAGCCGGAGCGTCGGTAGGGCGCGGGCGCAGGGTTCCGGGGCGCTCCACACCAGGCCGTCGTGGAGCTCGGGATTGTCGTTGGGGAATTCGGAGACCGCGCGCCGCATCGCCACTTGGTTAGCGTGCCTTCGGGGTTTGCCCCAAGTTTCCGGCCAGAGCCGGCTTCGCCGGTCTCACCCGGGCGGCTTGATTTCGACGCTCGCCGCGTTGCCTTCGTTGACGCCGCCCTCGGGAACGGCGCTGCCGTGGCCCACCAACACGTGATTGACGACGGCCCAGTAGTCTTCCGAGCTCAGCGAGCCGGCCTTGGCCTTCGGCAGCGGCATTTCCTTGCTCACGTACTGGTAAAGATCGGCCGCCGTCTTGAATTCTCCGCGCGTCGCTCCCGCAGGGGACGTTTGGGGCAGGGCACCCTTGCCCATGACCGCCGGCGCCGAGCCGATGCCTTCTCCGTCCGTGCCGTGGCAGCCAGCACAGGCGCGCCGGTACACCGCAGCTCCCGGACTCGCGCTCGCCTGGGACGCCTTGTCCGCCTGGGCTCCGCTCGGTGTGGCGCCACAGCCCGACGCGGCGATCGCGCCCGAGAGAGCCACGAGCGTCCATCCGCCACGCCACGATCCCTGCGCCGTCCGCTCGCCCTGAGTCATTCCGCGAGCTTACACCCAAGCTTGCTGGGGTGGATGGAACAAGAAGACGACCGTCAGACAGGGCTTATCTGCGATCGAGAGCCGGGCCGAGATCCACGATTGTCGCGGATTTCGCCGGGGGAACCGAGCGCGCTATCCTTGGGCCGTGCGCATTCGGCTGCTGCTCGCGGGACTGGTCGCTCTCGTTGGTTGTGCACCGGCAGAGCC
>DASXWF010000750.1:0-2198 GCA_036503835.1 Polyangiaceae bacterium
ATGCTGCCTGTGCCTGATTACGTTGTTCATCTTCGGCTGCCCTTTCCGATGCGGCGTCAGAAACGCCGTTCCCGTCCCAAGTAACGAGCCAACTATTTCGTGGCCCGGCGGGTTGCCGCGGCCGCGCTGCACGTCAATTGCAGAGCCCTACCCTGAATTCATCATCCTTCCCCGGCGAGCCCGCGGCACCGTCGTGACGGCGACGCGTGGCGCACCTCGTACGCCTCGTGGTCCCAATGTAGGTCAAACCGGAATCCACTGTCAAGGGTTAGCGAAGGACGACTCGGCGAAAGTGTGAGTGCTCGACTCACACTCGAAATCGAAACGCCCGCATCGCTTTCGAGGAGGGCCTTCCGATTGTGTATTCAAAAGGACGACATCGTCGCGTTGTCGTCTTCGATTGATACGACGGGCAGCCGGCCGACATCTTAAGCCCTGGGGATGATAATTCGCGCTCGGCGTTACGGTTTTGCCCGAGAATCCCGGAAATTTCGAGACAATTTCCGGGTGCGTTCGTCGCCTCGAGAAGCTCGTTCGGGCTCCGCCTATCGTTCTGTCCCGTAACGCATGACGCGCGGGTATCGCGTTGGTTTCGGCGCGAAGAGTGTCGAGTGAACCCGTCCTGGAATGGTCGTCGGACTTTTCGGACGCGGCGTGGACTCGCACGATGGCGAGTCATCGTGTCTCGAAGCGCTCTTGCTTCGATCGCACGCGGGAAAATTCGTACAAATCGTCGTTAACACGCGACCCCGCGTTCCGGCACAGCGTGCTCGCAATCGTGCCTGCGGTCGATGTGGCAAAAGCGCGGTCACTCGCGCCGCGGCGCATTGTCTCGTCCCGAACGCACTGCAAGCGAATGCAATGCACGCGTGCCTCCGTTGACTGAGGGTCAGTGTTTCGGCTCGTCCGCAGTCGCGCGTCAGCACGAGAAAGGTATCGATGCGGAGTTTGAAGTGGCTGCCCCCGAGAAGGGCGGCAAAGTACGTCCCGTCGTGCTCGGCCTTCGGCCTCCGCGCGACGCGCGCCCTCCTTGCGCCCGCTGCGCGGGCGCGGGGGCGCAGCGGCGGCGGCCCACTGCGCGCGCGCCTGGACCTCGCGAAATCCGCGCAGAACGGCGCTCCTACGAACGAGGGTCCGCCGGTTTGCTACCCTAGGCCGGCTGCCATGGACCACGGCTGGTTCGGGATCCTCGATTCGTTGCTCCGCCCGGCGCGGCCGGGGCTCGAGCGCTGCCTGCGCGAGCGCGCGCGGCAGCTCGGCGAACGCCGTTCCACGTCGGACGTGCGCGCGCGAGCGATCGCGGACTGTGTGGGGCGCATCGACGCCGCCCGCGCCGTGGTGCTGCGCGCGGACGACGGCATCGTCGGCGCGAACATGACCGAGCTCGAGCGCGAGTGGCTCCTGCTGTCGCGCGTCGATCCGGAGGCGGGGCTCATGGAGTTCTGGGCCAGCGTCGCTCCTGCTTCCTGGATCGATCAAAAGCGTTTTCGGGGAGCGGACCTCGAGTCTCGATTCGACGCCGCCGTGCTGCTCGCCGCCGACGCGGAGAACGTCGAAGCCGCCGAGCGCGCCATCGACGCGCTGCGTTCCGCGCTCGCCCGGCAGGGGACGCGGCTCGGAGCGCGCATCCGCTGGCGATTTCTGGAGAGCGGCGGCGGGTTCGTGCCGGCGCTGCTCGCCCGGACGCTCGAGGTCGCGCGCGAAGCGTGCCCGGTTCGCGAACGTGCCGCGATCGTGGAGCACGCCCGGCGCGTGGACGCCGGCGTGGAGAACGCCGCGCGCGGGCGCATTCCCGATTGGCCGGGGCTCGCGGCCGGTCTCGGGCGTTCAGCCGGCGTCGACGTCGTTTTCGGGGCGAGCTCCCTGCCGAGCGCGCAAAACCCCGCGCTCGCCCTCCGGGCGCTGTACGCGACCGGTTACCTGCTCGGCGAGTGGGACGAAGCGGAGGTCACGCTCGAGTTGCCGCCGCTCGCTTCTCGCGCAACACCGCCTGCGTAGTGCCGAGTCATGAGCGTGAGCATCGTCCGGCTCGGCAGCAAGCGCAGCGCCGGTGAGGGACTGCGCATCGGAACCGTGCGGCGGCCGCCGCGCGGAGTCGCGAAGAGCCGCTTCGCGAGCGAGGACTGGTACGACGTGTGGTTTCCCACGCTCGCGCCGAGCGCGGCCGTGCTGAAGCTCGGTCTCACCGCCACGAACGA
>DASXWF010000751.1:0-1706 GCA_036503835.1 Polyangiaceae bacterium
CGAGCTCTGGGCGAGGTGGAACGCCTTCCGGGGCGACGAGTACGAGCTCGACTCGGTCGAACGCTGGATGCCGGAGGGCGAGCGCGCCACGTGCGATCGCTCGGCGCTCGTGAGCTATCCGGGAACGACCATCCGCTACCAGGGCGCGGTGCTCGTCCGCCCGGCTTTCAAAGAGCGCCTGGCACGTTTCGAAAGCGTCGTCGCGGAGGCAGCGCGCGAGATCTACGGCCGAGAACCCCGGCGACTTCGGCACTACGGCGCCTTCAGCTGCCGCTCCACGCGCAACCGCTCGCGCCTCCTGAGCGAGCACGCCCTCGGCAACGCGCTCGACGTCGTCGGCTTCGACTTCGGGCCGGCAACGAAAGCCACCCCACTCTCGCCGGGCCTTCCGCCAGCCCTCAAGCAGTCTTTCCAGGTGCGCGTCGCCCGGCACTGGGCCGCCGAGGCAGGCACTTCCGCGACCCACGCGCGCTTCCTACGCCTCGTCACCGAGCGCCTTCGCGAGAGGGACGACATCTTCCGCAGCATGTTCGGTCCGGGCCACGGCGGACACGACGACCACCTCCATCTCGATGTGTCACCGTGGCGCTACGTGGACCTCTGAAGGTGTAGCGTCATCTCCCAAGATCCGGAAGACCGGCCGGGTCGGCCGCCGCCAAGTATCCTCGGCGAAGGGTGACCATCCCGATGCTCCCCCAGCAGCCGTCCAGAACCTGGTTCCGTATTCGCGTGGCCATCCTGCTGACCGTGCTCGCGTTCGTCCTGCTGTACGCGTGGCACGATCGGGTGCGGCGCACGGAGCGCGTCGCGTGGGAACGGACACTGGACGTCGCGTTCGTCGTCGTTCGCGAAGGGGCGGTCAGCGACTCGGCGGTCAGCGCCTTGCGCGCCGAGACGAGCTCGCTCGAAAGCGCGCTCGCGCGCCAGCTCGTGCGCTATCGCACCTCGCCCGCGCGACCATTTTCGTTCGTCTGGTACGGTCCCGTGGACCTCGAAGCGCCGCTGCCGTCGCCCCCCGAGGACGGCCTGGTCGGCGCGGCACGCCACGCGTGGCAGCTGCGAAACTTCACGACGGACATCGATGCGCGCGCGAAGGTACCCTCGCGCGGGTTCGACGCACGCCTGTACCTCGTCGCGCGCCCGCCGAGCCGAAGCGGGTTCGTGGAGGGCATCAGTGAGCACGGTGGCCGCGTCGGCGTAGCCCTCGCCGAGCTCGACGAATCCAACGTCCCCCTCACGCTGTTCGTCGCCGCGCACGAGCTCTTTCACACCCTCGGCGCCACCGATCGCTACGACGCGAACGGACGGACGCTGATCCCGGACGGCCTCGCCGAACCCGACAAAGTCCCGCTCTACCCGCAGCTCTACGTCGAAATCATGGCACGAAACCGGCCCCTCGACGCCGAGCAGCAAGTCCCGCCACGGTCCCTCGACGAGCTCTGGGTCGGGGCGAGCACCGCAGCCGAAATCGGTTGGTCCCGCGTACCATAGCCCCCCTCCCCACACCGCTTCGGCCCGGTGATGCTTGCGTCGATTCGCCGGACACCGCGCGCGACTACGAGTACACGGTTCTGCGCGACCGCGTGGCGAGCGCGAAATGCAGCACCGCGAACAGCCCGTGCAGCGCCGTCGTCAGATAGCCCATCACGACCGCATCGCCCGCGACGAACACCTCCCAGAAGATCAGGTTCGACGTACCGAGCAGC
>DASXWF010000752.1:0-5980 GCA_036503835.1 Polyangiaceae bacterium
CTTCCCTCCGCTCGAGGAAGGCCCGGGCGTCGGCGGACTCTTGCAGGAAGACGACGGGACGACGACGGCCTACGTCGAAGGCGCATTCCTGCGCACGCGGTTCTCCGTCGAACGCGGCGAGCGCCTGGGTGTACGCGCGCACACGACCGGTCGCGGGTTTCCCGAGCACCGGCGCTCGCACTTCCGCGTGGTGCTCCACGGGAGCGCCGCGCTCGAAGCCACCCTCGACGGCCGGCCGGTGAGCTTCGAAGCCGGCGCGCTCGTCTTCCCCTGCGTCGATGCGGGATTCGAGCTCGGCGTCCGGCTCGCTCAGTCCTTGAAGTAAAAGAGCACGAGCTGAATCGTGTAGAGCGTCACGATCAGCACGAGCAGCACGTTCACGAGCCTGTCGACGACGCGGCCGATGGCGCGAAGCCGCTCGCGCAGACCGAGGTTCATGCCGAGGCCGAACTTCAGGGCGAGCAGGACGAGCGCGGCGATCAGGAGGAAGTTCGACACCGGGCCCGCTCGCATCGCGCGGCGTGCGCCTGCGGGCAAGGGGCTGCCGCAAAAGCAGCGGCGGCGGGCAGGTTGCACGAAGCCCGGAGAGCACTAAAATCGCCCCGATTTGTCCCTGTCCGGAGCCTCCTCGCGCAACAAGACCCTCGCCGCGTACGGCGTGATGCTGCTCCTGGCGATCGGTCTGTATTTCCTGATCCGATCGCACGGTCTGACGCTGAGCGCTCCCGAGCCGACGGAGCTCGCTCACCGCTCGAGTCCGAAGCCGCCTTCGCACGTGCTTCTGCACGTGCTCCTCGCGCTCGCGGTCGTGACGGTCGCTTCCCGCGCGCTCGGAATGCTGTTTCGACTCATCCGGCAGCCGCCGGTCATCGGCGAGGTGATTGCGGGCATCCTGCTCGGCCCGTCGCTGCTGGGCGCTTTCGCGCCCGGCGCGCAGGAGTTTCTGTTCGGAGGCGGCATCGCGCAGTACCTCGGCATCGTCGCTCAGGTCGGGGTGATCCTGTTCATGTTCCTGGTCGGGCTCGAGCTCGACACCCGAACGTTGCGCGAGCGCTCCCACACGACGATCGCGATCTCCCACGCCAGCATCGTGTTGCCGTTCCTGCTCGGCGCGCTGCTCGCGCTGTTTCTGTATCCGCGCCTCTCTTCGGACGCGGTCGGGTTCACCAATTTCTCGCTCTTCATGGGCGTGTCGCTGTCGGTGACGGCGTTTCCGGTGCTCGCCCGCATCCTGACCGACAGCGGGCTCTCCCGTTCGACGCTCGGCGTCGTCTCGCTCGCTTGCGCGGCCGTCGACGACGCGACCGCGTGGTGCCTGCTCGCGCTGGTGGTGGGCATCGTACGGGCGAACTCGTCGAGCTCGTTCGTGACGCTGGCGCTCACGGTCGTTTACGTCAGCGTGATGCTGTTTTTCCTGCGACCGCTCGTGCAGCGCTGGGTTCAGCGGGTGGAGGTCGTGGGAAAGCTGCGGCAGGGCGCGAGCGCCGTCGTGCTGATCGGGCTTCTGCTGTCCGCTCTCGCGACCGAGGCGATCGGCATCCACGCGCTCTTCGGCGCGTTCCTGCTCGGAGCCATCGTCCCGCACGAGTCATTGCTCGCGCGCGAGATGACGCGGCGGCTCGAGGATTTCGTGGTGGTCCTGCTCTTGCCCGCGTTCTTCGCCTTCACGGGGCTCCGCACTCAGATCGGGCTGCTCCACGGCGTCACGGACTGGCTCTACTGCGGCGCGATCATCCTGGTCGCTTCGATCGGTAAGTTTTGCGGCAGCGCCCTGGCCGCGCGCTTCGGCGGCTTCGGCTGGCGCGACGCTTGCTCGCTCGGCGTGCTGATGAACACGCGTGGTCTGATGGAGCTCATCGTGCTCAACGTCGGCTTCGAGCTCGGGGTGATCTCGCCGCGCCTGTTCGCGATGCTCGTGATCATGGCGGTCGTGACCACGTTCGCCACGGCGCCGCTGCTCCAGCTCCTGAACCCGTCGCTCCGCCTGGGCGCGGCGGTCGGCTCGCCGGCCCGCTAACCGGCGTACCTCCGCGATTTCAGCGGACTTGCAGATTCCCGGAACCTCGGGGCTTCGAGGCTGTCGGTCCTTTCGTGAGCCGCCGTTCGGGGGCGCGGGCTCGAGGTGTAGCCAATGGCTTCGATACGTTCGTCTGCGACGATAGCTTCCGTAGTTTTCCTCCTTGCGGGGTCGGCCGTGGCGAAACCAGCGTCCTTGCCGCTCAAACGCCTGCGCCTGTACGAGAGCGGGGTCGGGTATTTCGAGCGCAGCGGTGCGGTCGGTGCGGACGCGGTCACGTTGCCCGTGCCGGCGAGCCACCTCGACGATGCGCTGAAGACGCTGGTCGTGTTCTCGGGGGACGGTCCGTCGCAGGTCGGCGGGATCGAGTTCGGCAGCAGCGTGAGCCGCGGCATGGCGCGCGCTCTCGCCGGGCTGGGCCCTGCGCCGGAACGGTTGGGTCTGGTGGCGTTGCTCACGAGCCTGAAGGGCGCGGGCGTCGAGGTGCGGGCGGCGGGCGAGGCCGTGAGCGGGCGCCTGGTGGAGGTGCTCGACGCCGAATCGAGTGATCTCGAGGAATGCGTGCGCAAGCCGGGGGCCGACGCGAGAGAGCCGTGCACCCGGGAGAAACAGCCCGCGCTCTTGCTGATGACGCGCGCCGGGGAGCTCAGGCGCATCAGGCTCGGCGACGTGGTGAGCGCGCGGCCGACCGATCCCGCGTTTGCTTCGCGGCTCGGCGCGGCGCTCGACGCGCTCTCCGAGGGGAGCGCCCGCCTCCTGAAGGAAGTCCGCGTGCTCGCGAGGGCCGGAAAAACCCTCTCGCTCGGCTACGTGAGCGAGACGCCCGTCTGGCGCGCGAGCTACCGGCTCGTACTCGGAGCGAAGCCCGGCGATCCGTCGGCGCTTCAGGGCTGGGCGCTCGTCCACAACGACACCGACGAGCCCTGGCAGAAGGTCAGCATCGAGCTCGTCAACGGCCGGCCCGACAGCTTTCTCTTCCCCCTGGCGGCGCCGCGCTATGCGCGCCGAGAGCTCGTCACGCCCGAGAACCCCCTCTCCACCGTGCCGCAGCTCATGCGCACGACGCCCGACGCGCTCTGGAACACGGACGCCGAGGACGCGTACGGATATGGCCTCGGGCTGAGCGGCGTCGGCGAGGGCGGTGGTGGCCGTGGCGAGGGGATCGGGCTCGGTTCGATCGGAACGCTCGGTCACGGCAGCGGCGCCGCGGGTGACTCGGCAAGCTCGCTGCTTTCGGTCGGGAACCTGGCCGGCGTTGCGGCAACGGAAGGCGTCGAATCGGGCGCGCTCTTTCGCTACGCGCTCGGCCAGACGCTCGACCTTCGTGCCCACGGCTCCGCGCTGGTGCCGTTTCTCGGGGAGGGGGTGAGCGCGCGGCGGATCGCGCTCTTCGACAGCGCGGACGGCAGCGCGCGGAGCGGCGTGTTCCTCGTGCACGGCGGCTCGCAGACGTTGCCCGAGGGCACGCTCGCGGTCTTCGGCGACGGGGGATTCGCGGGCGAAACGGCGCTGCCGCGGCTGAAGCCGAAGGAGAGCACGACTGTCGAGTTCGGCGCCGACCTCGACGTGACCGACGAGACCTTCGCCGTCGAGCGGAACGACGAGCCGAAGTTGCTTTCGTACTCGAAGGACGGCCTCGAAGAGCACTACGTGCGCCGCCACGTGATCCCGCATCGTTTCGAGAACCGGAGCGGAACCGGGCGGGATGTCTTCCTGCGCCTCGACTTCGTGAACAACGCGGACGTCAAGGGCGCCGACGAGATCGTCTACGACGCGCGGAAAGGGCGCCCGTACGCGGTCTTTCGGCTCGAAGCGCGCTCGAACGCCGAGCGCACGCTGCAAGTGGACGAGGGCCTGAGCCGCCGTCACCGCCTGGCCGAGCTCACGCGGACCAAGCTCGGTAAGCTCGCCGAGGCGTCGAGCCTTCCGGAAGCTCAGCGCAAGATCTTGCGTGAAACGATCGCGGTTCTGCGTGACGCCGACGGCAAGCTCGCGGCGCTCGCCGTCCAGCGCGTGGAGCTCGCCGAGCGCGAGGCGGAGGTCGCGCGCTTTCGCGAGCACGCGCGCGCGCTCGGCAGCGCGGGCGAGAGCATCGCCGAGCGGCTGCTGGCGTCCGAAGACCAGGCCGAACGCCTGCGGCGCAGCGTGCGCCGCCTGAAAGCTGAGGCCGCCGAGCTCTCGCGCCGCGCGGCGAAGACGCTCGCGCGTCTCGGTGCGTGAAAAACACGCCCTCCTGGCGCGCGAAAATGTGAAGCAAACGCGAATGGCGAAAGCCGATCACGAGGCGCAAGCTCTCGGCGACCGTTCGCCACCGAGGCGAGCGCTCGAACCTGGGAGCCAAGCTTCATGCGCCTCCGCTTCGCCGAAGACAAAAGGACGCTCTTCTGGGCGTTCGTCCTGTTCCCGCTCGGACCGGTCCTCGCCTGTGCTCGACCCGAGCTCACCCTCTGGCTCGCGCCGCTCTCGCTCTACGTCTCCTACTGCTCGGGCGTACTCACCCACAACCACAACCATTGCCCGACCTTTCTCGGCCGGGGCACGAACGCGGCGTACGGCGCCTGGCTCTCGCTGTTCTACGGCTTCCCGATCTTCTCCTGGGTGCCCACCCACAACCAGAACCACCATCGCTACCTCGACGGACCGGGCGACGACACGCGAACGAGCCGTCACACGAACAGCAACACCCTGCTTGCCGCCCTGACCTACCCGATCGCGTCGGCGCGCTGGCAGATGCCCTCCGTGATCCGCTACGCGCGCGCATCCCTCGCGGGCCATCCGGCGCGCCGCCGCCGCGTCGTCCTCGAATGCGCCGCGCTCGCCTTCGGGCATCTCGCCGTGCTCGGAATCGCGGTCGCGCTTCACGGTTCCGCGCTCGGCGCTTTCGTCTACCTCGGCACGCTCGGCGTCCCCGCCGCGCTCGCCACCTACTTCATGATGTTCACGAATTTCGTCCAGCACATCGACTGCGACCCGGCCTCTCCCGACGACCATTCCCGCAACTTCACGAGCCCGTTCTGGAACTGGTTCGTCTTCGAGAACGGCCTCCACACCGTCCACCACGAGCACCCGGGCGTCCACTGGAGCCGCCTGCGGGCGCTTCACGCGGCGCGCGCGCACCGCATCGACCCGCGCCTCAACGTCGGGTCGATTTTCGAGTACCTGCTCCGCCAGTACCTGCTCCGCGACCGGCGGCTCGAAGCGCGGAGGCTCGCGTCCGCGGCGTGAGGGTCGCTCCGGTGAACGAGCGCGGGGCGCGACGCACCGTCGCGTCGACGGTCGCAACATGACATGCTGGCGGGCGCATGGGCGCCCGCAGAGCCAGCCGGAAACCTCCACGGAAAGGCGCCGTCCAACCGCCGGTTCCAGCGCCGATCAACCGCTACCGCCCTCATCCATGGCACGGCCTGGAGGTCGGGCCCGAGCCACCCGAGGTTCTGAACGCCTTCATCGAAATCACTCCGTTCGATCTCATGAAGTACGAGGTCGACAAGGTTTCGGGCTACGTACGCGTCGACCGTCCGCAGCGGAGCTCGTCCCAGCCGCCGACCCTCTACGGCTTCGTGCCGAGAACGTACTGCGCCGCTCGCGTGGCGAAGCTCGCCGCGCCGGCCCAGCGCGGCGACGGCGACCCGCTCGACATCTGCGTACTCAGCGAGCGCACGATTGCGCGCGCCGAAATCATCGTCCGAGCGCGCGTGATCGGGGGACTTCAGATGCTCGACGGCGGCGAGGCCGATGACAAGCTCATCGGCGTGCTGGAAAATGACAACGTCTGGTCGGCCGCTCGCGACGTGCGCGACGTCCCCGCCGTCTTCATCGAGCGCCTCGAGCACTACTTCCTCACGTACAAGCTCGTCCCCGGCCAGAAACCCCGCGCGCGCATCCAGCGCATCTATGGTCGAGCCCACGCGCTGAAGGTCGTCCGCGTGGCCATGGCCGACTATGCGGAGGCGTTTCCCGGCG
>DASXWF010000753.1:0-8996 GCA_036503835.1 Polyangiaceae bacterium
GGGGCTGCGGGGGGCGGAGGGAGCTCGGCGAGCGGCGGGAATGCGGCGAGCGGCGGCAAAGCCGGCGGCGGCGCGGGGAATGGCGGCGCGGGGGCCGGCGGGGGCGGAGCAGCCGGGGCCGGCGCGGCCGGCCAGAGCGGCGCGGGAGCGGGGCCGACCGGGACGCCGGTCGTGTACGTGGGCGGGTACAGCCAGGGGAACGCGGTGTATCCGTTCGCCACCTACGATCTCGACAAGACGACGGGCGCGCTCACGCGCCGCGCGAACACGGTCGATGCCGGGCGAAGCCCCACGTACATCGCCGTCGCGCCCTCCCGTCGCTTTCTCTACGTCGCGAACGAAGCAGACGACGCGAGCGGCGGTGTCACCGCGCTCGCGATCGGCGACGGCGGTGCGCTCACTCCGCTCAATCATCAGACCGGCTCCGACGGCGGCCTGGTGCACCTGGCCGTGTCGCCCGATGGGCAATACGTCGTGGCCGCGAGCTACAACGGCGGGAGTGCCTCGGTGTTTCCGATCATGAGCGACGGGTCGCTCGGAGCGGAGATTTCGAACCGTGATTTCGGGCAGAACGCTCAGACGCATTGCATCGCCTTCGACGCTTCCGGTTCACACCTCTTCGTACCGAACAAGGGGAACGACGAGATCGCGCTGCTGCTCCTCGGAGAGGACGGTATGCTCTCACCGAATACCCCGGCGGCGGTGCCGGCCGCGGACGGCGCGGGACCGCGCCACGTCGCGCTCGCGCCGGGCGGCACGCTCGCGTTCGTGATCGACGAACTCGACAGCACGATGACGCCGTACACGGTGTCGAGCTCCGGCGTGCTCGCGGCGGGCAGCTCCGTTTCGACGCTGCCTGCGGGCTTCAGCGGGCAAAACTCCGGAGCGCACGTCGAAGTCTCGCCCGACGGCCGCTTCGTGTACGGCTCGAATCGCGGGCACGACAGCATCGTGGTGTTCTCGGCCGCAGCCGCGACCGGAGCGCTCGCGCTCGTCGAGCACGAGCCCAGCGGAGGAAACACGCCGCGTGACTTCGACATGGACCCGCAGGGAGAAGTCCTGGTCGTGGCGAACCAGAACTCGAACTCGCTGAAGGTGTTCCGGATCGGCGACGACGGAGCGCTCACTCCGCTCGGCAGCGGCGCGAGCGGCCAGCAGAGCGCGGCGGCGGTTCAGATCGTGTACCTGCCGTAGGCGCGGAACCCCGGCGAAAGAACGGGGCTCAGTCTCGATCGCCGGCGCGCTCCAGAGCGCCGCCCGCGCCCACGCGGTACTCGACGCGCAGAGTCCTGCGGCGCGAACCCCGACCTCCGCCCGTGAGGTGCGCGAGCGTACTGGCCGGACGTGCGTCGGGCCGCGACTCCACGCGCAAGAGGCGCGTCCCGCGCGGCAGCTCGAGCTCGATGCGCGTACGCCACACGACGCCCGCCCCGCGCTCGAGCCGCTCGCTGCGCGCGCCGGGCACGCCGGCGGGCCGTACCCAGCCGTCGTTCTTCTGCACGCGCCAGGTGATCTCGGCCGACCCGCGCGAGGCGACGTACTCCTCCTCGACGAGCTCCACGCGTTCGAGCGGTCGTTCCGGGCTCACTTCGCGTAGTCGCTGCTCGGCGGCGGAGGCGCCACGCCGTCGGCCGGTTCGTTGGACTGGTTCACGCGCGCGGGGCCCGGCTCCGCCGCCTTCGGGCGCGCGCTCTCGAAGCGCGGCGTCGAGAGCGGATTGCAGCCCGGGCCGAAGCCCGTGGCGTCGAATTCGTAGTCGGCGCCGCCGCTCTTTTCGTCGCCGTCTTCGTCCGTGTACCAGGCTTCGACGCGAACGCTGCGCTGGCCGCCGCGCGCCGGCGAACAATAGGCCACGAGGTAGTACTTGGCGTGCGTCTTCGCGACGCGCGAACCCGCCTCTTCGAACGCGATCGGCAGCGTCTCGGCGTCCTGAGAGCGGATCACTCCGGCGCGGGCGAAATCGAGGAACGGAGTGTCCTCCCCCACGCCGACGCCGATCACGTCGTGCTCCGACTCGCCGAGCGCTTCGTAGAGCCGGTCCTCGCTGGTGCGGCCGGCGAGATCCGGGCCCCGCGCAAACACGACGAGCGTCCCGATCGTGACGGGCTTTCCGGCGCTGCGCGCCGCGCGATCGAGCTCCGCGAGCGCCGCGACCACGGCGCCGTTCAGGTTGCGCGACGCGTCGCTGCCCTTCAGTCGGAGCAGCGCGCCCGCGCTCGGATTGGCGGTGCCGCGCGGGTAGTCGCCGACGCTCTTGAGCTCGGGGCCGCCGTCGTAGGCTCGCACGCCGACGCGGACCGACAGGGCGATCTTTCGCACGAACGCTTCGGTGGCCTGCACCAACCGCTCGCGCTGTTCGGCGTCGGGGTTGCCGCTCAAATCGACGAGCAAGAGCACCCGCTCCTCGGTCACGGCCTCGCGCGGCAAGAGCACGCGCTCGATCTGCTGAGGCGAAAGCAGCTGGCCGTTCTCGTAGACTCGGAAATTCTTCTGCTCGAGCCCCGTCACCGGCTCGTCGCCGTCGCTGACCGCGACGTAGACCGCGACGTTCGAGGGCTTCTGCGCGCTCGCGCTCAGCGCCTCGACCTCGAGACCGCCGAAGAGCGAGCACCCGGCCGACGCGCCTGCGAGGCCGAGCACCCATGCGAGTCGAAGCCACGGCCGCATCGCGTCACTCCCAGACCGTTCGGCCGGCGCGCGCATCGTCCAACATGTCCTTCATCGAATACGAGAACTCGCGCGGCAGCTCCGCGTCGGCGAAGCTCTTCACTTCCAGGATCTCGACGGGATTGTCCGGCCTCTGCGCGGGCTCGCTCACCCGTGCCTCGACGACGACGGTCACGGCGTGGAAGCGAAGATCGCGGTCCGGCCCCGAATAGACTCCGACGAGCCGTCCGAGCTCGAGGAGCTTCGCGCCGGTCTCCTCCTCGAGCTCGCGCGCGATGCCGGTCCTCAGGGTCTCACCCCACTCGAGCGTGCCGCCGGGCAGGGCCCAACCCCCGGTGTCGCCGCGCCGGATCAAGAGCCATTGCCCCTGGGGGGTGCGAGCCGCCGCCGCGATGCCGATGACGGGCCGGCGCAGGATGTGCCGGGTGGCTTCTTTGACGATGCGAAATAGAGCCGTCGGGAGCTTCACGGGCCGGCCAGCATGCCGCGATCCGGGCCGGCTGTCGCGGCGCTCGGATCGAGCCGTGGTATTTCCTCGGCCGAGCCTGCCGATGCGCGCCCTCCTCCTCGCTTTCTCCGCTCCGGCGCTGGTCGCGTGCCTGGCGCGCGCCGAGCCGCCGGGTGCCGAACGGCAGGGCGGGACGACCGTCGTGATCGCCGACGAGAGCGTCGCTCCCCAGGCGAGTCGGGCGGAGCACGAAGGCGGTCCGCCCGGCTCGATCGAGGACAATCTGCCGTTTTCTCCGACCGGGGAGCGCGCGGCGAGCATCGCCTGGCGCACCTGGATCTACACGGACGTGGGCCGCGAGCGCACCCGCTACGGCTACCTGCGCGCGGGCGCCGTAGTGGACGTGCGCGGCCCCGCGATCAAGAACGACGGCTGCGACGGCGGCTGGTACCGCGTGAACCCGCGCGGCTTCCTCTGCATCGGTTTGGGGGCGACGCTCGACGTTTCGCACCCGGTCGCCGTCGCCTCCGAGCGCCGAGCGATCCGCGGCCAGGGCCTGCCGTACTCGTATGCGCTGTCGAACGAGACCGCCCCCCTGCTCTACTTTCGACTGCCCTCGGCGCGCGAGATGAGCGAGTCCGAGCAGACGGACGTCGCCGGCCGGAGCGCCACCTGGCGCGAGCGCTACAAGAACGCCGGCCTCGAGCCGCTGCTCGCGGGCGGTCCGCCACCGCGTTTTCTGGAAGGCGGAGCCCGCCTGAGCAAGCCGCACGGTGTGAAGCAGCCGTTGCGCTTCTTCTATCACGCGGGCCAGGCGAGCGCGGACAGCGGCTTCGCGATCGCGCAGACCTTCGACTGGGAAAGTCGCCTGTTCGGCCTGACCACGGAGCTCGACGTGATCGCGCTCGATCGCACCAAGCCGGTGATTCCGAGCAGCTTTCGCGGCGTGGCCCTCGGCGAGAGCGAAGATCTGCCCGTCGGCTTCGCCTATCCCTACCCCGCCGAGCGCTACCGAGAACCGGAGGTCGGTCCGCTCCTGCCGAGCGGCAGCCTCGGGTACCGCGAAGGCGTCGTTCTCACCGGCGAGCGGCGTCCCGGCGGCGCCGCCAAGACGAGCGCCGGCTTCTGGGTGGGCGAGGCGGCGCTACGCGTGATTCCGCGGCGCACCTCGTTCCCGAGCTTCGCGACCGGCGACCGCAAGTGGGTGGACATTTCGGTGAAGAACCAGTCGCTGGTCGCGTACGTCGGCCGGCGCCCCGTGTACGCGACCCTCGTCAGCACCGGTCGTTCGGGCATGGCGGATCCGGAGAAGACCGACGCGACCGTGCGCGGCAGCTTCATGATTTATCAGAAGGAAGTGAGCTCGACGATGGACGGCGACGAAGATCGCTCGGACTCGTTCAACCTGCACGACGTGCCCTTCGTCCAGTATTTCCACAAGGGCTACGCGCTACACGGTACGTACTGGCACGACGACTTCGGCAAGCCGCGGAGCCATGGGTGCGTGAACCTCGCACCCGCTGACGCCGCATGGCTCTTCGAATGGACGGATCCGGTCGTGCCGCCCGACTGGCACGGAGTCCTGAACAAGGAACGCGGCACGGTCGTGTACATCCATATCTGACGCAAAACGGGACGCGGCCCGCCTCGGACGCGGCCCGCTTCGGCCGAGAAGCTCGCGCTCGAAGCGGCGCTTGCCAAGAACCGGGATTGGGAGTTTGTTGAGTCACATGGCGGGTCCTTCCATTGCTCTCGTCGATCTCCTGAAGCGCGCCCTCTCCGTCGGTGCGACGGAGGTGAAGCTGATTCCGGGGCGGAAAGTGCTCGTGGTCCTGCCGCAAGGCGAAAGCGAAGTGCGGAGCGACCCGCTCACGCCCGAGCGCGTCGAAGAGCTCCTCGGACAGGTCATCACGCCGTTCGCGCGGCGCGCGCTCGCGAGCGGCAGCGCCGAATGGGACTTCGAGCTCGAAGGCCGCGGCAGCGTCCGCGCCTCGGCCGTATCGCGCGCCGGCCAGACGTCGTTTTCGGTCGTTCTCGGAGGACGCGACGCGCCGCGCGAGGCCGCAATCGGACGCGAGGCCGCGATCGGGCGCGAAGCCGCGATCGGGCGCGAGGCCGCGGTGCCGCCGCCTCCCGTCCGCGAACCGCCGCCTCCCGTCCGCGAACCGGCACCGGTGGAGGCAGGCTCGGCGCGCGCGGGCGCGAGCAAGTTTTTCGGCAAGGACGGGCCGAGCGCGGGTTCCACGGCCGAGATCGATCGCCTGCTCTTCGTCATGCTCGAGAAGAAGGCCTCGGATCTCCACCTCTCGACCGGCACGCCGCCGCTCCTACGCCTCGACGGCGAGATGGTGCCCATCGCCGGCGAGCGCGAGACCTCGCCCGGCTACGTGGAAAGCACGCTCCTGCCCATCCTCCCGGCGCGCAACCGCGAGGAGTTCCAGGAAACCCACGACACCGATTTCGCCTACGAGCTTCCGGGTCGCGCGCGCTTTCGCGTCAACCTGTTCCTCGATCTCCACGGTATCGGCGCCGTATTCCGCGTCATTCCCACCAAGATCCTGACCACGGACGACCTCGGCCTACCGCGGGAGCTGCTCTCGCTCTGCGCGTTGCCGAAGGGACTCGTGCTCGTGACCGGACCGACCGGCTCCGGCAAATCCACGACGCTCGCCGCGCTCATCGATTACATCAACCGCACGCGCAGCGCGCACGTCATCACGATCGAAGACCCGATCGAGTTCGTCCATCCGAACAAGAAGTGCCTGATCAACCAGCGCCAGGTCGGCGAACACACCAACTCCTTCAAGCGAGCCCTCCGCGCCGCGCTGCGCGAGGATCCCGACATCGTGCTGCTCGGCGAAATGCGCGACCTCGAAACCGTCTCGATCGCCATCGAAACGGCCGAGACCGGCCACCTCGTCTTCGGCACCCTGCACACCTCGTCGGCCCCCTCGACCATCGACCGCATCATCGACCAGTACCCGGCCGACCAACAAAACCAGATTCGCGTCATGCTCTCGAGCAGCTTGAAGGGCGTGATCTGCCAGATGCTCTGCAAGAAAATCAGCGGAGGCCGCGTCGCCGCGCTCGAAGTGATGTTCTCGGTCCCGGCGATCGCGAACCTCATCCGCGAACAAAAAATCTTCCAGATCCCGTCCATCATGCAGACCGGCCGCAAGCTCGGCATGCGACTGATGAACGACAGCCTCGTCCAACTCGCGAAAGAGGGCACCGTCTCCGCGGAAGAAGCCCTCGCCAAGAGCTACGACCGCGCGACCCTCACCACCATGCTCCAGCAGGCGGGCGTGGCGGTGCCGATCTAGATCGACCCAGACTGCACCCTTGGACCGGGTAGGTCAGCTGCAGGGCTGGCGCAGCTATTCGGCGGTGAGCAGCCGGCGTACGTCGAGGGGAATGCGCTTCAGCAACTCGCTTTGCTTGTGTACCCGATCTGGATGGCCTGATTGCGTTCGAGCCGATGCGGCGCCGTGATGCGAACCCCCTCCGCATAGGTGCCGTTGGTCGACTGGAGATCGGTGACGGTGACGCCCGACTGAGTCACCGCCAACTCCGCATGCAGCGCCGAGCAGGCGGGGTCGCCCAGCACTATGTCGCCCGCCTCGCGCCCGAGCACGTACACGCCCGCGTCGAGGCGGCGCTTTTCGATCCGCCCATCGCCGTAAGAGATCTGGATTTGTGCCGTCGTCATGAGCCCTCGAATTGGGCACCGCGAACAACTACGCCCGATTCAGTCTGAGCGCGGCATCGAACAAACGCAATGGCGCGCGGCGATCGGCACTCCGAGGTTTCGCGGCGTTATTACGTGCATCAAACAATTGACTACGGCCGGCCCGACTTCACTGCGCCGCCTCGGCTGGGCGCAAGCTCCAACAAAGCAGCCCGGAACACCTTCACGAGCTCGCACTCGGCCCGCACGCTCGCCGAAGCAAGCGCCCTCCTGATATCACCCTCACGAAAGCCCTGGTTCTGCAGCGCTTGAAAGGCCTTGGTGAACACGTCCGCTGCCTGCGGCGAGACGTGCGAACTCCCATACCTGGTTCCGTCCGAATGCCGGAAGGTGAGCGCGCCGGACGCAGCGCCTTCGACGACCAGCTCCCCGCGGTGAACAGCAAGGTGGTGAGCCCCGCAAAGCGTGACGAGATTCTCGGGATCGTGTCGCCCGCCTTCGGCGCGCAGCTGAATGTGGTGAGCGTCGACGAAAACCGCGTGCCGGCATCCGGGAACCCGGCAGCGCCCGCCGTCCCTTCGTAGAATCTTGCGGCGAACGGACGGCGGAATCGTTTGCTTGGCGCGCGTTCTTGCGTGAGACCGGTCGGGTATCAGGCTCGCGTCCCCCACGTGGGCGCAACCGTCGAGCCAATCGCCATCGACAGGAGCGCCGCCGACAGTTCCGATGTGCTGCGCATCGCAAGCAGCCATGGCGACGACTTCCCCGTCGACATCCACGAGCTGTCCGCGTCCTTGCTGCTTCGCAGCGCCGCAGCGCTCGCAAACCGTGAGCGCCACCTGATAACTCGAGCGCCCCTCGTCGCGAGAGCCACCCAGAACATACCGAGACAAGAGCAGCAGCGCGGCATCGTCATCGAGCGCCTCGCTCGATTCTCGCCGCACCTTCCCGAGCGCTTCCCGGAACGTTGCGAGCACCTCCCCGGAGACCTCGAAGCGCAGCACGTGCCGCCTTGCCCGCGGATCTGCCGCATCATCGGGCAGATTCCCCGGTCGCCGACCTGAAATCAGCTGCTCCACCTCCCGCACCGTCTTCCCTTGCGCTACCTGCAACCATTCGGCCTCGGTTTCGGGAGTAGCGACCCGCGTGAGCTCCCTGACTACGGAGAAGTTCAGCGCCCCAGCACGAAGCTCACCGGCGAGCACCGGAAGCTGCTCGAGCGCCTCCGCGACCCGCAACTTCTCCTGAGTGACCTTCGGACCGTAGCCGAACATCCCCTCCGAATACTCGTTGAACGAGCCGAACCCGAGACGGATGTGCGTCCCTTCGCGAAGCGCCGCGAGCAACCAACGCGCTTCCTCGTCATCGAGCCCGGCGCGATGCTTCGCGAGCTTGACGAGCTCCGTGTGCGCCCGCTGCCAGGGCGCCTCGAGCTCGGGTCGAACGTCAACGCCGTGTAGCTCCGCGCCCGAAGCCCAATCGAATGCTGCTTGTGCCATGTCGATCCTCCTTCGCGCTACCCCGCGATAACCTTCTAACACGCTGTGATTTCTCCTCTCAGAAGCCGACGAGCCGCGTCATCGAGCGGAGAAATGAACTTCGCCGCCAACGGGTGCGTGAAAGCACTTCCTGTGCGCACGCGTGCGCCGCAATCAACGCTTCAAGATCGATTCGGGCTCTCGCGACCTCGCCTCGAGTCTTTCCGTCCAGAGGAAAGCGACGTGCGCCGCAGAAAAAAGCGGATCTAAGTGGCAACTCGGCAGCGAAGCGACCGATGACAGGGGTGACGGATGAGCGCGATACAACTCATTCACGTGTGCGTGCCTACGCGCGCGCAAGCGCCGCCGTGCTCTCGAGCCCCTGCACTCCCGCGCACCAGGTGAAGCGCCCGCACGCTTGGAGGATGAAAAATCCCGCTACCCGCTTTCGAGCATCCTCGACCGACACGACCTGCCAGCACGCGCGGGAGACGCGCAGCCCCAAGGGCTTGGGCGGCGCGTCGATCGTCAACAACGAGCCACCCTCGCCGACGACTTCGAGCACGGAGCCGCGACGCCGAGCACCACGCCACCCGGCGCCGCTTCGGTCATCGTGACGCCGCCGTGGCGTGGCGCGCCACACCCTTTCCCGCTCGAACCGCCACGCCCTTCCCGCTCGTACCGCCACGCCCTTCCCGCCACGCCTTTCCCGCTC
>DASXWF010000754.1:0-3570 GCA_036503835.1 Polyangiaceae bacterium
CAGGGTGAAGGCGAGCGCGAGCGAGATGGCGCCGGTGGACGCCATGCCGAGGCCGATGCCCACGCCGGCCGGGCGCGCTTTCGGCAAGAGCAGGACGAGGATCAGACCTCGCACGATCTCCGAGAGCAGGCGCGCCGCCAGGGCCACCAGCACGAGCACCCACAGCTTCGGGAGCGAATGGAAGTTCACGGACGCGCCGGCGATGACCACGACCGGCAAGAGCACCGGCTTCTCCGACGGCTGGACCATGAACTTGATGTCGAGGCGGTGGCGCGACACCGCCGAGAGCGTCAGGCCCATCACGAACAGCGTCGCGACCGCGGCCAGGCCGAGTCGCGTCGCGACGCCGGCGGCGAGCAGCGAGGTGCCGAGCAGGATCCCCCAGCTTTCGTCGCGGCGAAACTCACGACCGAGCAGGATCGCGGCGACGATGCCCATCACCACGCCCAGCGCGAGACCGGTGCCGAAGCGAGCCGCCACGCTCCAGCTGACGAGCGGAGCGTCGGGCGCGAGCGCGAACAACAAGCCCAGGCCGAGCACCGGCACGATGGCGCTCGCCCGCGCCATGTCGGCGAGCCAGTCCGAGAGGCGCCCGCTCGCGCCGTGCCGCTCCGCGACCCAGCGCACGGTGTGTCGGGTCGTCTCGCAACCGACGAACCCCGCGCCGAGCGCGAGCTCGAGGCGCGGGTACCCGGTCAAGAGCCCGAGCTTGCCGATCACGAAGTAGAGCGCACCCGCCACGCCCGCGCCGACCAGAGCCGCGGTGACGATCCCCGCGAGCGCGCGGCCCACGTGCACCCGGCGCCGCCCGACAATCAGGTAGCCGAGCCCGACCACCAGCGCGAGCCACGCGGCGGCGCACACGAAAATCGGTTCGAAGCTCCGGATCGTGGAGCGCGGCAGGAGCCCGAGTCCGTGCGCCCCGGCCGCGACGCCGATCACGAGGTACTCCGCGCCCGAAGGCAGGCCGAAACCACGAATGGTGCGACCACCGACGAGGATGCTGCCGACGTAGGCGACGACGAGCAGCCCGAGCAGGACGGCGATGCCGCCGCTCATGGCGAGAGTCGCCCGAGCGGTACGTGCGCGTCCGCGAGCGCCTCGAGCACCGCCATCTGCAGGTCCGAGCGCGCGCCCGGACGATCGGAAGCCAGGGAGAGCCGGTAGCGCGCGCAGTCGGCGTCGGCCGAGACGAGCTCGACGCGCGCGTCCACGTCGAACGAAGCGCCCGTGCGGCGCAAGAGGTCGCGCACCTCGGGGTGGCGGGCCGCGGTCGCGACGGCCACGTCGACGGAGACCGGAGCGCGCAGGCCGAGCACGCGCAGCGGGTGCCGCAGCACGTAGAGGTGAGGCACGCGCACCTCGCAGTGGCTCGCGTCTTCCAGCCGGATCTCGAGCAGGCCGATGCTCGCGATGCGGCCGCCGAACGCCCCGATCTCGACGTGCTGTCCGGTCCGCAGCCGGCGGCCGAACAGCGTGACCGCGCCGAGCAGGCCGTTCGCGAGAAACGGCGTCGAAGCCAGGCCGAGCGCCGCGAACAGAATCGCGCCCGAGCGCCCGACCGGACCCTCGGCCGTGCCCGAGACGAGCGGCGCCAGAAAGATCAGCGCGCCGAGCACGAGCCCGAAGCGCACGATCGCGCTCGTCGGAGCCGCCAGATCGCGCGCGAGCCAGGCGACCGCGGTCTCCCCGCGCGCCACGGCGTCGAAGAACAGCCCGACGAACCGGACCAGCACGAAGACGGCGAAGCCCGCGATCACGAACACGAGCAGCACCGGCAAGCCGGTGACGAGCCGCGTCATGAGCTGCGAGAGCGGCGAAACGACGAAACCCGTGAGGCGCTCGGTGTAGCCGCGCGTCGCGTCGAACAGCGAGAGCACGACGACGAGCCAGGCGTAGACGATGCCGAGCTGCGCGATCCACTGCCCGAGACTGAGCCCGACCTGCGCCGTGCTCTTGACCGTGCCGGGGCTCAGGAGCTCGACCTGGCGCACACGCACGGCGAGCACGCGCTCGCCGTGCTCGTCGATCCAGAGCCGCGCCCGATCCCCGAACTCGCCGACCTTGCGCACCAGGTAAAAGACGATCAGACCGAGGAAGACGAGCAGCGAGAACGAGAAGACCGACTGCGCGAGCGCCGAACGGCGCTGCTCGCTCTCGATCGCCTCGCGGATGGACGAGACCACGCTGGCCGCGTGCACCTCGAGCGAGCTGTCGCCGGCGGCCGTCGCGTCGTCCTGAGTGAGCTGGGCGATCGGCGTCTGGCCGACGAGCACGAGCGCCACGTCGCCGCGGCGTTCCCAGCGCACGTCGCCGGGATTTTTCTGATGCGCGGCGGCGTTGAGCGCCTTGGTGGCGTCGGCGGCGCGCTGCGCCGGAGTCTTTCCGCCGCGCGCCACGCGCACCGCGAACACCGGCTCGTCCCCGAGGTTCACCGGTGTGCCGGCCCCGATCGGCGCGGGCGGCGGCGGAGCGGCCGACGGTGCCGCCAGCGGCGGTGGCGGCACGATGCTCGGAGCCGACGAAACGACGACCGGCGCCGCGCTCGGGACGGGCTCGATCGGCGGCTCGGCGCTCGGCGGCGGCTCGGCGCTCGCGGCCGGTTCCGCGCTGGCAAGGGCGCTCGCGACTGGAGACGCGGACGCGCTCGGGGGCGGCGCTGCGAGCGGCGCGGAGCTCGCGGCGGGAGGAGCGACACGCGTCGTCGGCGCGGGAACCGAGCTCCGCGGCGCTGCGGGTCGAACCGAGGGCCGCGGCGCGGGAGCAGCGGTCGGCGCGCTCGGCGTCGGAGTCGGCAGCACACCCGCAGCTCCGGCGACCGCCTGCGCGCGCGCCGTTCGCACGGAGAGCGTCGGCGCGGCGAGCGCGAATGCGAGCGAAAGGAGTCCCCAGGCGCGGCGAAACGATTCCTGCACGGCGATCACGTCGAGCTACTTGCCCCCGCTGACTCTAGAAGAGCCGAGGCGCGGACGAGAAGAGCCGAGGCGCACCCGACAGCGAATGTATCCCACTCGGCCCAGCGGCCGACCCCCGTCCGGCCCGATTCGGGTTGGGCGCCGCTCGCGGCTCAGAGCGGATCCACGCGCAGAACGCGCCCGGTCGCCGTATCCGTGACGTAGGCGACCCCGTTCGGGCTGACCGCGACCGCACCCAACGCCCCGCTCGGCAAGCCCACGTCCAGCGCGCGGAGCAGCCGTCCCTGAAGATCGAAGGCCAGCACCAGATGGCTCACCGGGTCGGTCACGAAGAGCACGTCCTGATGGAGCGTGAGCCCGCTCGGCGTGCCCACGACGCCGGGGCGCACGATTACGTCGAGCCTGGCGCCGGTCATCTGAGCGTACGTCGGGATCGGATCCCAGGTCTCGATCACGCCATTTTCGCTCCCCGTCTTCGTGTGAAGTCCGACGATCCGGTGGTGACCCGTGTCCGCGACGTACAGCACATCGCGTGCGCGGTCGTACGCCACGTGGCTCGGGACCTCCGGTACGCGCAGGAGCTCGCCTGTCGCGTAGCGCCAGACCTCGCCGTCGCTGTGGTCGTCCTCACCCGGCGCGTGCGGCACGTGAAAGT
>DASXWF010000755.1:0-1987 GCA_036503835.1 Polyangiaceae bacterium
ATTCCATCTTGAGCCCACCAGGCGCTTCTCCAGCCATCAGCTATGCGCCCGGTCCGAAGCCTCCGAGCCCCGCCGGCCCTTTGGGTAGCCACGTCGTCGCTAGCTGACCGATCCCTGATGCAGATCCGCGGCCATGGATCGCGACGATAGAGCTTTCGGCTACGCGAGCAAGCGCCGAAAGCCGGGCGCGCCCCGCGGCGCCGGGTCCAGGGCGCCGCGGCTGCTCGGGGCCTGAGGCAGCCGCAGGCGCTTATGCCTGCACCCTTCTGTCCCTACGAGGTGTCATCTATGTGCCCGGTCTGAACTCCACCCCACTCTTCATGAGCCGCCGCATCGTAACTGCCAGTCTCGCAACAGCCCCAGGATCCTCTGGCGCTCTTGGCGCTCTTGGCGCTCTTGGCGGCTAAGAAACGTCGCCGCGGGCGCACCCCGCCAAGTCTTGCCCCATCCCTCCCAGCCCGCGCGGGCACCTCAACCGCTGCCATTGTCGTTTCACTGGCTGGGCAACGCGCGGGGTGCGAGTTGAGCGTGCGCTGGTAGAGTGCGTCGCGTGTCTTCGTTCGAAGAGTCGTTGGGGGAGGAGCTGGCTCGGCTCGAACGGGAGGGTCTGCTCCGGGCTCCGGACGATGGGGCGCTCCGCCGCCAGGTTGTGGAGGCAGCCGCCGGGCTCGGATTGGAGCCGATCGATGCGTCGTCGAACAACTACCTGGCGTTGGCCGAGCTGGATGTTTCACGTGAAACAAGCGTTCAGGTCGGTGGGGCCACGGCCGGTGCCGGAGCCTCGCGTCTCATTCACGGCACCCGCGCCCTTCACCTCGCCCTGGAGCAGGCGCTCGCCCGCTGGGTCCGTCGACCCGCGGCGCTCCTCTTCACGTCGGGCTACGCCGCCAACGTCGGCCTCATCTCCGCGCTCTCCCGACCGGGCGCAGCCATCTTCTCGGACGAGCTGAACCACGCTTCCATCATCGACGGGTGCCGGCTAGGCCGAGCTCAGGTGGTCGTTACCCCGCACCTGAACCTCCTGGCTCTCGAACAAGCCCTCGCGGAGCATCGCTCTGCCGTCGAGCGCGTAGTCGTGACGGAGTCCTACTTCAGCATGGACGGAGACGGTCCTGACCTCGCCGCCCTGCGCCAGCTGTGCGACGAGCATGACGCCCGATTGATCGTAGACGAGGCTCACGCCCTGGGCGTGTTCGGCGAGGAGGGTGCTGGCAGGTGTGCCCTCGCGGGCATTGCTCCCGATGCGCTGGTCGGGGCCCTGGGAAAGGCGGTGGGGGTCCAGGGTGCATTCGTGGCTGGCTCCGAGCGACTTCGCACCCTCCTCTGGAACCGCGCCCGCAGCTTCGTTTTCTCGACGGCTACCTCGCCCCTGCTCGCCGAGCGAGCGCTGTTTCACGTGGAACGAACGCGAGCCGCCGACGACCGCCGGCGAAAACTCGAGGCGGACACAGCCGACCTCCGAGGAAGACTCGAGGCCCGAGACATCCGGGTCCTACCAGGTTCGTTCGGTCCCATCGTTCCCGTCCTGATCGGCGCCAACCAACGCGCGGTCGACGTAGCCAACGCGCTGGCCCAGCACGGCATCCTGACCCAAGCCATCCGTCCACCGACCGTCCCTGACGGCACGGCTCGCTTACGAGTCACCGTCACCACCGGCTGGCCCCGCGACGGCGCGGCGCGCATTGCAGAGGCCATTGCCACCGCGCTCGGACGGAGCGGCCCGTCCCGCCACTGAGTCCGGCTGGTGGAGCCAACACAAACGGAGAAGGCCGGAGGCCGCGCGCCGGTTCGCCCGCTCTCGACGGCGTCTTCAGCCAGGCGAGGCTCCCGGTAAACGTGGTAGCGAAACCATACCCGGAGGTCTGAACCTCCGCTCCAACCGCCCGTCCTCCGAGATGGGCTCCGTCGAGAGTGAACCTGTCCGTGAGCAACGACGCTTCCGCCGATACCGTTCGTGTTCTCGTCGTCCTCGGCACCGGAACAGCGG
>DASXWF010000756.1:0-2718 GCA_036503835.1 Polyangiaceae bacterium
GGCGATCGCCTTCGACGAGACGACGACTCGAAGCGCCTCGGAGCTCCGGTCCACCGGTTCTTCCGGTCCGCCTTCCGCGATCGCGCAGCTCGCGCAAAAGAGCGCTACGGCTGCGAGGAGACTAGCCCGCCGGGGAGTCCTTGCGAGTCCCGCGATCTCGTTTCCTTTCGTCATGCCATGCACGATTTCCTCTGACATGACGTGCAGCATATCGAGCCTCGCTCTTGGCGCCTAGCGCTCACTCGGCGACCCCTGGCCACTGAAAGGTGGGACAGACCGACAAGCTCGACATCGGTCGCCATCAGCTCTTCAGGCACTAGGGAAGGTCAACGCCGACCTAGACCGCGCCTCGCCTACTGTGATCCCGATTGCCCGCAGGGGCAGGACGTGGACGGTAGCGCGTGCGACGGTTGCGACGCCTGCTACAGCGACCGCACGACCGGCGGCCTGTGCTCTCAGTGCCGGCGCAGTTCCGCGGGCAGAGCGACGGATACGCGGCGTTTCGAGACAGCCCATGTAGCGAGGATCCGAGTGCGGCGCCGCGCCGAAGCGAGCGCGAGCGCCGCAATGAGAAAAGGCAGCGCGGCGTTCGAACGTGTCGGAGCGGTCCGGCAGCTGCAACCCGACGCCTCGGCCTCCGCGCTCCCGCCGGTCGCAACGGGAGCGCCGCCTCCGCTCGCCGGCATTCCTCCGGTACCCGCGAGAGCCGCTCCGGCCGTCCCGCCTTCGCCGCCCGTGTCCGAGCCCGAAGCACCGCTCGGAGCGCCGCTACCGCCCGCCTCGCCCAGCGTCCCGCCGAGGCCGTCGGCGCCGCCCGCGTTGTCGCCACCCGCGCTGTCGCCGCCCGCGTTGTCGCCGCCCGCGTTGTCGCCAGCCGCGCTGTCGCCACCCGCGCTGTCGCCACCCGCGTTGTTGCCTGCCGCGCCACCGGGGCCTGAACCGTTCCCGCCGCTCGCCGGGCTGCCTGCGGTGCCTCCGACCGACCCTTGGCCCGCGGTTCCGCCGGATCCGGCGTCCGGCTCGTTGTCGACGGTCACGCTCACCTCGGCGTAGCAGGCCTGCCCACTCGTGTCGTAGCCCGTCATGCGCAGGACGTGCACCCCGTCGGCGAGAGCGGTCGTGTCGAACAGAAGGTGCGCCCCGCCAAAGTGGTAGTGGCCCGAATCGTTGACGTCGTCGTAGGCCGGGATACCGTCGAACGAGAACTCGGCGTGCGTCGTGCCGACGTCGTCGCTCACGTCACCGAAGAACTCGCTCGCCGTGCCGGACACGACGGCGCCGGGTCCGGGTGCCGTCAACGTGCAGTTGGGAGCCGCGTCCGCGACGACCTCGAGCGTGAAGGACTGAATCGCGTCGGGGGCCACACCGTTCGAAGCTCGCACGCTCACCGCGAACTCGCCGAGCGCGGGCGGCGTCCAGGCGACGAGACCGCTGTCGGTGTCGATGCTCATGCCGTCCGGCGCCGTCTCGAGTGAAAACGACGGCTCCGGCAGGCCGCTGGCATCCACGTCGTAGACGTACCGAGCGCCCTGCACGGCGCTCGTGTCGGCGCTGGTCGTGATCACGGGCGCGCTCGGCTCGTCATCGACCACCGAAACGGCGACGTGGCGCGCGGTGAGCCTGTCGGCCGAGATCACGAGCGTCGCGGACTCGTTCTCGACGTCGGCGTCCTGCGCCGCGCCGACCGTCACCACGCGAGGGGTGCTCCAATCGGCATCCGAGAACACGAGCTCCGAGCCCGCGGTCACCGTTACCGTGCTGTCGCCCGATTCGCGAGCGGCCGTAACCGTGACGTCCTCGCCCGGCGGCCCATTCAGCGCGACTTCGAACGTCTCGCTCCCTCCTTCGGTGAGTGCGAGCGCGGTCGTGGAAAGCACGATGCCGAGTGCATCGTCGTCGGTCACCCGAACGAGCACGTCCTCGGAAGTGAGCCCCGACGACGCGACGCGAATCGTGGCCATGTCGCCCACGGTGTCGGAGTCCTGGGCCAGTCCGAGCTCCACGGGCTGCGGCGAGGACCAGTTGGCGCTCGTGAAGGTCAGCGCGGCGCCGGATACCACGGTGACATCCGCATCACCGCTTGCTCGCTCCACCGTCACCGGGACGTCCCCAGCCGGTGCTTGTGCCAGCCGCACGTGGAAAAATACCGAGCCACCCTCCCACCCCTGGCGGTGCAACCGCGAGACCACCAAGGCCTGAGCCGTTGCGAGGAAGCGCGTCCGCTTCAGATTGCCGTTGTATTGCGCATAGTAGAGGTTTCCGTCCGGACCGATGTCCGTGTCCACGATGCTGCCGGCGCCCGTGGCGAACGGCTCGACCGCGGTGATGTCGTTGTTCGTCGCGAGCCGCACCCGCTGCACGAAGCCGCTGTTGAAATCGCCGAAGAAAAAATTCCCGCGGTAAGCCGGCGCGGGCGCGCTCGAGTCCCAGAACGTCCCGCCCGTGATGCACCCGCCGATGTTCTCGGTGGTGGCGGTGCCACCGGACGAAGTCGCGTCGGAGCCCGCCTGGGCGAAGCTGAACCCGGTGCTGGAAGCCGACGTGACGAAGCCAACACCGTTGAAGCTCGTGTCCGCCACGCCTGCGACCGTGATCCTCGCGCCGGAGCGAAGCCTCGGATTCGAAGTGGTGCTGAACGTGGCCGTCCCACCGCTCCGCAATGCACTCGAGATGTTGAACGTGTTCGTTCCGTTCGTGCGGTACGCGATCGCCGGCGAC
>DASXWF010000757.1:0-8572 GCA_036503835.1 Polyangiaceae bacterium
CCGCTGGTACGATCCCACGCAGGGCACCTTTCGTGATTTCACTGAGCTCGGATCACAGGGAGAGCGGCCAAAACTCCGAACGCCGGGGGAAAATGCGGGGGGCGACGAGGATTGGCTGCTGCTCGTGAACACGAGACGATAAGTGCACTGACTCCGCAGGGTTGTAGAACCCGCTGGCGCAAAGTGCCCGAGGCACTCGTGTCGGGGCGAGGCATTCTTGAGACGATTGTACGAAATCAAGTCGTTCCAAAATGAAAATCGTGGGGCTGGTGGTGCCCTGAAGAACTCTTAAGTGTTACTAGAGGCACCATGGAGGAAACCGCAGCCACCCGTCGGGGACCGCGTCGCAGAACCTCGGCTCCCCTGGTGAGCCTGGCAATGCTCCTGTGCGCGCTCTCGAGCTTGCTCGGATGCGGACAGGGAGGCCAGGGAGCGTCGCTCGCGGAAGAGACGGGGGTGGCTCGCTTCCCGCTGACCGCGCCGGTCTACCCGCTGCACGTACAGGGCCGCTGGTTGTACGATCAGAGCGGCGCTCCGTTCTTCTGGGCGGGCGATACGGGTTGGTCGCTGATCGCGCAGCTCAACCAAGCCGACGTGGAGGCGTATCTCGACAACCGCCGGGACAAAGGCTTCACGATCGTGCTGGCGAACCTGCTCGAGCGAAGGTTCGCGACGAACGCCCCGGCCAACATTTACGGCCAGAGTCCTTTTTCGGGTCCGATCTTCCAGGGCCTGCCGGGCTCGGCGAACGCGGCTTACTTCCAGCACGCGGATTTCGTGATCCGGGAGGCGGGTGAGCGCGGCATCGCGGTGCTGCTGGCCCCGCTCTACCTGGGCTATCAGTGTGGGGCGGAAGGGTTCTGCGACGCCCTGCGCGCGGCGAGCGTCGACGACGTGCGGCGTTGGGCCGAGTACGTCGGTAACCGCTATCGCGCGTTCGACAACATCGTCTGGGTCGTAGGCGGGGACGCGGACCCCAGCGGGGAGGCGACCAAGGTGCGCGCCTTCGCCGTCCGGCTGAACGAGATCGTCGGCGATCGCCATCCGATCACGGCCCACAATCAGCCCGAGTCGTACGCGACCACGGCCTGGCCCAACGAGAGCTGGCTCGACCTGGAGAACGTGTACTACCCCGCCCCGGAGCAAACCTACGATCGTGCTCAGGCCGCGTATCAACGCGCTCCCACCCGCCCCTTCTTCCACATCGAGTCACGCTACGAGAACGAGAACAGCACGGGGCAGGGCCTGCGTTCGGTTCCGTACTACACGGTGCTCGGCGGCGGCATGGGGGCTACCTTCGGCAATTGTCCGGTCTGGCACTTCGGGTCGGCCCCGAGCTGGTGCAACCGCGGGGACTGGCGCGCCGCCCTCAACGATCCGGGCGCCGCATCCATGCGCGTGATGCACGATCTCTTCCGCTCCCGCGCCTTCCAGCTGCTCGTCCCCGACTTTTCGAACGGGATCATCGCGGCGGGCGCGCAGACCGGCGGGAATCGCGCGGTCGCCGCCGCGGCCTCGGACAAGCGAACGATCATTGCCTACTTGCCGTCTCAGCGCGCCGTGACGATTCGCATGGATCGGCTCTCCGGCACGTCGGCGAACGCTTGGTGGGTCAACGCGGCGACCGGCGCCAGCACGGCGGCCGGTACGCACGCCACGACCGGCGTCCGCGATTTCACTCCCCCGTCGTCCGGAGACTGGGTTCTCGTGATCGACGACGCCGCGTACGGCCTGCCCGCGCCCGGTACGCCGGCCGCGCCCGTGAGTCAGCCGCCGACGGTGGCGACTCCCGCCGCCGCGTCACCGAGCCCGACCAAGAGCACTGCTACCGCCCTCTCCGTTCTGGGTGCCGATGACGGCGGCGCCAGCGCGCTCCGATACACCTGGTCCGTCGTGTCGGCTCCGAACGGCGGAACGGTGAGCTTCTCGCCGAACGCGTCGAACGCCGCGAGGAGCAGCACCGCCACCTTCAACGCCGCGGGCACCTACGTTCTCCGCGCGACCATCACGGACGCCGATGGACAGTCGGTGACGAGCGACGCGACGGTCGTCGCGGAGGCGACCGCGTCGTCGGTGAGCGTGAGCCCGGCTCAAGCCAGCGTGAGCACGCTCGGTACGCTCCCGTTCACCGCCTCCGTGCGCGATCAGTTCGGCGCGCCGATGTCGGGCACGGTCACCTGGTCCGTGAGCGGCGGCGGAACCATCTCGAGCAGCGGCGTGTTCACGGCCGGTTCGACGGCCGGCGGTCCACACACGGTGAGAGCGCAGTCCGCGGCGTTCGCCGGCCAAGCCTCCGTCACGGTGACGGCGCAGCCCCCTGCGGGTGACACCGTCGTGCTCGGCAATTCGAATCAGACGACGGGCATGACGTCGCAAAACAACTTCATCAACGCCGCTCGTTTCAGCGCCTCGTCGAACACCACCATCGAAGCGCTGGAAATCTACATTCGCGGCGGCTCGGGCAGCATCAAGATGGCGATCTACTCGGACGTGGGCGGAAGGCCGGGCAGCTTGCTCGCCTCCAGCGCAGAGATCACGAGCAGCGCGGTCGGTTGGAACCGGGCGAGCCTGAGCGCGCCGCTCAGCGTCACCTCCGGAACGTTCTACTGGTTGTGCTTCAACGTGAGCAGCTCCTCCCTGTCCGTCGGCCTGACCAGCTCCGGTGGAACGCTGTTCTGGCGTTCGTTTTCGTACACGAGCGCGTGGCCGACTTCGGCCGGCACGTTTTCCGGGCCGCTCGCGGACAACTTCGCCATCCGCGCCCTGCACGTCTCCGCGCCGCCCCCGCCGACGAACGCGGCTCCGACCGTGGCGCAGCCCGCCGCGTCGAGCCCGAGCTCGATAACGGGAACTACGGCGACGCTCAGCGTGCTCGGCGCGGACGACAAGGGTGAGGCCGCGCTTCGCTACACCTGGAGCGCTCCCGTGGTGCCCGCGGGCGCCACGCCGGTGTTCTCGGCGAACGCGAGCAACGCCGCGAAGTCCAGCGTGGTCACCTTCGAACGCGCTGGAAATTACCAATTCTCGGTGACCATCGTGGACGCGGAGGGAGCATCGAGTCAGAGCAGCGTGAGCGTCAGCGTGCAGCAGACGCTCTCCACCGTGAGCGTCTCGCCCTCGTCCGCGCAAACGCAAGTGAGCCGCACGCAGACATTCAGCGCGACGGCGCGTGATCAGTTCGGAATGACGTTGAACCCGAGTCCCGTGTTCGCCTGGACGACGAGCGGCGGCGGAACGATCTCGACCAGCGGCGTCTTCACGGCGGGCGGAACCCCTGGTGGGCCGTTCACGATCCGCGCGACGTCCGGGAGCTCCAGCGGGACCGCGTCGGTCACGGTGACCGCGGCTACGGACACGACGCCGCCCACCGGTTCCATCGTGATCAACGGCGGCGCTTCCAGCGTTTCGGGCTCGCAGGTCACGCTCACGCTGAATGCGTCCGACGCGAGCGGCGTCACCTCCATGCGGATCGCCAACAGCTGCTCGAACTTTCCGAGCAGCGTGCCCTACGCGACCTCGAGGACGCACACGCTCTCGAGCGGGACCGGCACGAAGACGGTGTGTGTCCAGTTCCAGGACGCCGCGGGCAATTGGTCCGGTTCGTTCTCGGACACCATCTTCCGGCGACGCTGAGCGCTTCCGACGGCGGACCCGCCCTCAACACTACTGTCCGAGTCTTGGAGGAACAGATCACGATCGGCATCGGAGACCGCTTGCCACGCGAGTGCTCTGGCGAGGCCAAAGCCAGCTGCTTTTCAGGTCGAGAGGGTCGCAAGACGTGACAGAAGACTGCAGGGATGGGCACTGCCCTGCGAAGCCCAAAGTCCCCCGAAGAAAAGCGAATCTCTGACGGTAGTGTTAAGCCGAGCGCGGGTCGCCGCCGTCTCGCCGGAGCATGCGAGCGACCACGCGCGGAGGCGCGAGCAGCGCCTCCTTGAGTACGGCCGCGCCGACGTGGAGCGCCATCCGGCCGGGCTCGAGCGACTCTCCCGACAGGTCGAGCACGCGCTTCTGATGCGCCCAGAAATCCGGACGCGGCGCACCGAAGCGTTCGCGCAGCCATTGTCGCGCAATCGTCCCGTAGACCCAGCGTTCGGCGGAGCGCAGCGCACGCTCGAACTCCCCGGGCGTGAGGAAGCGCTCACCGTACCGCTTGATGAGCAGCAGTCGATCGAACGCCGCGGGCGTGTAGTCGCTCCAGGCGCCGGAGATCGAATCCGCGCGCACGCGCGTGTAGCTCAGCACCTGGTGAACGAACCCGAAATCGCACGACGACAGGACCTCGAAGACCGCTTCCGTGTCCTCGTGCGGCCGCCCCTGCTCGTAGAACGGCCGGCGATTGCGCACGACGTCCGAGCGGAACATCACGGTCGTCGGCGAGCCGAACATGCAGATCGCGTCGAGCAGGAACAGCCGGCACGCGTCGCGCCCCGACAGCACCTTCTCGGAGGGCTTGAGGCCGGTGCCGATCACCTCGGTGTCGCGGAGCTCGTACGAGCTCACCACCCCGACGTTGGGGCTCGCCTCCGCCAGCGCCACCATCTCCGTGAGACAGCGCGGGAAGATCCAATCGTCGGCCTGGACCATCTTGACGTAGCGGCTGTCGGGGCGGAGCTGCTCGAGCGCGAAGTTGTAGTTCTGGACCTGGTTGTAGAACTCCGGGGTCCTGATCACGCGCACGCGAGCGTCGCGCTTGGCGTATTCGAGCGCCACTTCGTACGAGCGATCCTTGCTGTGATTGTCGATCAGCACGTACTCGAAATTCGAGTACGACTGGGCGAGCACGCTCTCGATGCACTCCGGCAGAAAGGGCTCGGTGTTGTAAAACGGCGTGACCACGCTGACGAACGGTTCGCTGGCGCTCATGGGCGGAGTTCCTCACGCGAGGTGGCGTCGGGGCGCGGCCCGAAGACGCGATCGAACTGTCGATTCACCTGTTCGCTGAAGCCCGCCGCCGCTCGGCGCAGCTCTTCCACGCGCGCGTGGCGCTCGGCGTAGAGAGTGTGGAAGCGCGCGAGCGCGTCCGCGACCCCGAAGGTCTCGATCGGCACGCAGAAGCCCTGGTGCCCGAGCGTGGTCATCAACGTGGAGACCTTGCGCTCGTAGGAGAGCGCGAGGCTCGGGATCCCGAAGAGCTGCGCGAGCAGGATTCCGTGCAGGCGTGACGCGACGAGGAGCTCGGCGTCGGCAAGCGCGGCGAACATCTCCGACAGCGTTCGCACCCTGGGCGTATGGACCCTCTTCATTCGTTCCGGCGAAGTCCGGCGCTCCAGCTCGGCACGAAGCACCTCGACGGTGTGTAGATCGGGACGATCAGTACCATAGAGGACGAGGTCGAAGCCCGCGTCGAGGAGGGCGACGCAGAACTCGCTCAGCCGCTCGAGGTACGAGCGGTAGCGGGTCTCATCGGCTTCCGGCCACTGCTCCGGATCGCAGTAGGCGATCGGGCTGATCGCGATCAGCGGATTTGTGCCGCGTTCGATCGCGCTGGGACGCGCGCGTTCGGGCACCGGCAAGCCGAAGGCCAGGTCCGGGACCACGGGATCGTTCGCGACGAGCGCGTGCTTCACGAGCGCGCGCGAGCCCTCGTCGCGAAAGGAGCGATAGTCCGCGAGCGCGAGGGCGCGGTGGATGAAGTAGCGAGCGAGCGGCGTCGTGAGCGAGCCCGTGCCGACGCTGAGCACGAGCCCCTTGGCGCCGAGGGACCGGGCGTGCTGCATCCAGCGAAAGATCACGTATGGATGGCCCCAAGCGCCGCCCCAGAAATCGTCGAGCTGGCCGCCGCCGGTGACGACGACATAGCGAAGGTCGTGCATGGACTCGGCGAGATACTGACGGTGACGCACCTCCGCGGGCACGGCTTTGACGGCGGAGAAGACCTTCAGCGCCGCCCTCCCGAGCGCGACCCCGCGTAGACGATGGCGAAGCCCGGCGAGGCGTGCCCGTGGTCCATTCGCTGGCGGGGCGTCGACCGGACGGAGCTCTGCCGCCGGGACCGGCTCGGCAAAGGGTGCGTGCACGCTCACGGCGTAGTGGGGGCGCTGGAAGCCGACGCACGTGTAAGTCGGGATACCGTGACGCGTCGCGGTGTCCTCCGGGTTCAACGTGAGTCCGACGATGTTCGCTTCGGGTAAGCGCGTGCGGACGGCGTGAATCGTGGATTCGACGATCGCGGCGTCCCCCAAATTGCCCCAACCGCAGGGACTGAGAAGTGCAACCGAATACATGGATCGAGCCCGCCTCGCGAAACTGGGGAGATTTTCGGGGAAAACGCGGCAAGGAAATGCCGCGCCGCTCTCGAAGAACGCGTTAATACACGAGAAAAAGCTGGGTAACGAACCGAGAAACCGAGGAACGCGTGGCAGGCGCGCCCGAAGTCGGGACGGAGGCTACCCGAGCGCTCCGAGGCGCGGGAAGGTTCAAAAGTTGGGGTGGGGGTAAACGGGGCGAACCGGGCTCGAACGGTGTTCCGAGCCCGCTCAAGGGGTGGTGTTGTTTGGTCGCGCTCTCCGGTGAGAGTGAAACGAGGGACCTGCTGAGATGTACAGGACTCCCGAAAAGAACCGAGAGGTCCGGGCGGAGATTCCCGAGAATCCCCGAGGGCTTAGGAAGGCTTCCGGCGAGGTGGAAAAGCGCCCCGAAAACCGCTCGAAGAAAAGCCTTGAAAGAAGCGAATGACAAACCGTATGGTGAGGAGATGTATCTGAAGGTGGGTAACGAAGCGCAGACCCAAGGCAGTGTGGGTGTACCGCTTAGTGTCTACCGTCAGGGACAAGGAGGGACTGCGGGCCGGGGCGAATGGAGAAAAGATGGGTCTCGGTAATCAACGTGTATTTGCTCTTGGGCTTGCCACCTTTGCTTTGAGCCTGGGGGCCGCGGAAGCCCGTGCCGACGTTTCCGGCACCTCCGCACACATGGTTTGGTCGTGCACCAGCACGCCGTGCCCCTGGGGGCCGTCCGATTCTGGCCATGCCATTGCGTGGCCCGCAGAGTCTCAGCCGGTGACGACCCGGCTCGGTTACACCGTCTCGGGTGGGGCCTACCTTCCGGCCGCGAACGCCGTGGGGCTCGTGGTCACCGTCACGTCGGGCTCCGCTGCTGCCTACGCGGGCCTTCCCGGAGAGCCGTCCCATCACCTGCTCGGATCCATCTCCGCTGGCCAGTCCTTTGCCGTGCCGGCGCTCGCCGCGGGCGAGGTCCTCAGCGTGCAAAGTGGTGGATCGTTCAGCTACACGCTCAGCACCGCTCCCGCCGCCCCTCCGACTCCTCCTGAGGTGCCCTCGCTGGCGGTGTCCGCCGAGCTCGCCACCTGGTCGTGCACCGGCACGCCGTGCCCCTGGGGTAGTTCGGCCAGCAACTACGCCGCGAACTGGCCGAGCGAGGACAGCCCGTCGAACAGCCGCCTCGGCTACACCACGAACAAGGGCGTCTACCTTCCGGCCTCCGCTGCCAACGGTTTGATCATCACCCTCGAGGCGGGTACGGCGTCGGCCTATGCCGGTGCCCCCGGCGCTTCGTCGCACCGCTTGCTCGGCACCATCCACTCCGGCGACTCGCTGGAGATCGAGGGGCTCGCGGCGGACGAGACCTTGAGCCTCCAGAGCAGCAACCCGTTCAGCTACCTGCTCGAGGTCGGCGAGCCCGAAGGCGAGCCGCCGCCCCAGGCTGGCGATGGCGTTTCCAGTCTCGTGACTTGGAGCTGCGTGTCCTCGCCCTGCCCCTGGGGCGGGAGCACGGATGGACAGGCCATCGTGTGGCCGGCGTCCGTCGCCCCGGTCAATACTCGTCTCGGCTACGTGGTGTCCGAGGGCATCTACCTGCCCGCGGCGGCCGCGAACGGCATGACGATCGTCGTCGAGGCCGGGAGTGCGGACGTTTACGTGGGTACGCCGAACGCCGCTTCTCACCAGTTTCTCGGTACGGTCTCTCCCGAAGCGCCGTTCGAGGTCTCGGGTCTGACGACCGGGCAGGTGCTGAGCGTCCAGTCGTACGCCACGTTCTCGTATGTGGTCGAAGGCGGCGGCGCCGGAGCGGATCCGGAGCCGGAGCCGGAGCCCGATCCGGATCCCGATCCTTCGGGCGAACCGGAGTACAACTCCGTGTCGGCGCGCTGGCTCTGCAACACGCCGGGCTGCACCTATGCCGATTGGCGCAGCGCGGTGGTCAACTGGCCCTCGTGGGCGGCGTACAGCACGAACGCCCGCAGCGGCTACAACGCGCGCCGGGTCGTCACCGAGGACGGCTCGACCACGCTCTACCCGTACATGGGTTCGTGGGCCGACGGCTGCCAGGTGACCGCCAACGCCGGCATCGTCCTCATCATCGAGTGGGAGCGTGGCACCGACGAGTGGCGCGAGACCTACCTCGAGCCCGGTGAATCGCACACCATCAACCTGAGCGGTTCGGAAGACGGCGCGATGATCGAGAGCTACGAAGGCTCGCCCGGCTTCAACGCCACCGTCACGAACTGCACGCCGCAAGCGATCTGACGAAACATCGAGACGGGATCGATAAGAGCCGTCTCTGGCTTCTCCCTGCGGGCCGCGTCATCGCGGAACGCCGGTTGCGAAGT
>DASXWF010000758.1:0-2276 GCA_036503835.1 Polyangiaceae bacterium
CTTCATGACGTGGCGCGTCTATCACAAGGGTCTGGGCTTCGACCTCTACACGCTGGAGGACAACGGCGCGCCGTTCGGAACCGGCGCGCCGACGGGCGATTCCCAGTTCGCGACCCACGCCTACGAGGTGAACTACATCTACCTCCGCAACGCCGGCGAACCGACCAACGCCGAAACCGCGGGGCGCGCGGCGCTCCACTATTTTCCGACGAAATCGCTAGGCTTCGAGCTCACGGGGCTCTACGGCCAGTCGAACGCGGAGGGCAGCAACGCCGTCGGCGGCCGCTTCGCCGCGGATTACCACGATCGGCTGGGACCGGTGCTGCTGCGCCTCTCGGCCGCCGCCGAAGATCGCTTCGAACGACCGTATCATCCGACCATCAACCAGACGGGCATCGATCCGGACGGGAATCCCATCTACACGGAGTGCTCGGACTGCGGCGTCCAGGATCACAAGGGTCTCGGCGGCGGTGGGATCGTGAAGGTGTCCGTCGTGGAAGCCGGCGGCGGCTTTGCGCACGGCTGGGACATCGTGCACGACCCGACGTCGAATTCGTCGGGCTCGGCGCGCGCCGAGGAGGGCACCGGCACGCGCATGAGCTACGGCGGCTACCTCCAACTCGATCCCGGAATGCTGCTGTTCAAGCGCCCGCTCATCATCGGCGCGGGTCTGAACCGCACCGAGAAGGTGCTCGAGAACCGCACGTACCAGGAGCACTGGCAGGGCGCGGCGTACATCGCGTTCCCGATCGGCTTCAACAGCGCGTACAACGACGCCATGATCAAGCTCGTCGTGTCACGCGCCGAAGCGTCGTTTTACAGGACGACGAGCCCCGTGGGCGCGCCCGTCGAGCTCGCCGTGTTCGAGAACGCGATGACGGCCGCCCGCCTGCGCTTTACGTACCAGTTCTACTGAGCGGTGCTCGGGTCCGCCGCATCTCAGGCTCCTGAGACCTCGGGCCGCGAGGTTCGCCCGCCACTCGCTCGCCTGTATCGAACTGGGACAATCTGCCCATCTTCGACGACGGACTGCGCGGCCGGCGCTACGAACGGCAGCAAAAGCAAAGAGCCGAGCATTGTTTGCATTTTCGACCGTTTCGAAACTTTCGACCGGAGCTGAAGGGGTAGGCTCCGTCCGAGTTGACCCGGCAGAGGCGACGAGCGAAATACCCGAAGCGTCCGTAGGACGAGTGAGGCTTGATGGTCGATCGCTTAGGTTCGAACTTGGGAAAGCTCTTGCTCTGCGCAGTCGTCGCCCTGGCGGCGAGCTGTGGCTCCGATCCCGAAGAGCTCTTCGACGACCCGAACCCACCGGCCGGAAGCTCCGGTAGCGCGGGAAGCAGCGGGGGAAGCACTGCGGGCGGGAGCCCGAACGCCGGTTCCGGCGGCGGCAATACGGCAGGCGGCGGCGCCGGTTCGGGCGCTGTCTCGGGGACCGGCGGAACGGGCGGAAGCGGCGGCACGAGCTCGGGAGCCAGCGGCTCTTCCGGCAGCTCGCCCTGTGCGAGCGGCGATCTCTGCGGCGACGTGTGCGTCGACCTTTCGTCGAGCGAATCGCACTGCGGCGGGTGCGAAATGTCGTGCCCGGCGCGCGCCACCTGCAACGCCAGCGCTTGCGAATGCGACGAGGACGAGTCGCTTTGCTACGGGCGCTGTGTCGACACGCTGACGAACCTCGATCATTGCGGCGACTGCGGCGTCGAGTGTCCGCCGCGCGCGGATTGCGACGACGGGCAATGCCGCTGTCCCGGCGAGGAGACGATCTGCGGCGACGAGTGCGTCGATATCCAGACGGACGACGCCCACTGCGGCTCCTGCGAAGAAGTGTGTGTCCCCGGCGCGCTCTGCAACGACGGCGACTGCGAGTGCCCCGAGGGCGAAACCGAGTGTGTCGACGGCTGTGTCGACACCGACGTGAGCGAGGAGCACTGCGGGGAATGCGACGAGACCTGCACGGGCGGCACCTGCACGGACGGAACGTGCGTTTGCCCCGACGGGTACACGAACTGCGGCGGCGTGTGCGTGGACCTGAAGACGACCAAGGACCACTGCGGGAGCTGCGAGGTCGCCTGTCCGAACGACGAGATCTGCGTCCCCACCGACGGCGACCCGGAGGGTGAGCCGCCCGGCGAATGCGTCTGTCCCGAGCCGAAGGTCGACTGCGACGGTATCTGCACCGATCTCGCCACCGACGCGCAGAATTGCGGCGCGTGCGGGAGCGCTTGCGAGAACAACAAGATTTGCGTCCCCACGGACGGCGAACCCGTGAACGAGCC
>DASXWF010000759.1:0-5953 GCA_036503835.1 Polyangiaceae bacterium
GGCTCCGCACGAGCCACGCTACGTCGCTGCACCGGCCGGCGCTTCGGCGAAGCCGCCGGTGGAGGTGCCGAGCAGCACGGTCCCCAGAGCGCCGGCCGCGACGGCCACGAGCGCCAGCCCGTCCGCGGCGCCTTCCGTCGCGCTCCCGAGCCTGAACGAAGAACTCGCTGTTCTGGATCGCGTGCAGCAGGCGCTCAAAGCCGGCGACGGGGCGACTGCGCTGGACCTGCTGGACGAGAGTGCTGCCTCGCTCGGACACGGCAGCCTGCGCCAGGAGCGCCTGGCGGCCGAGGTCCTCGCTGCCTGCGCCGCGGGGAACGTCGCTCGCGCTCGGCGGGCTGCCGAGCGTTTTTTGGCCGAAGATTCCGGCACGCCGGCGGCTTTGCGCGTGCGCGCGTCCTGCGCGGGAGACAAGCTTCGTACGTTGCCCTGAGGTGGGGTTCACCGACTTGGCGCCGAGCCGGCACTCATGGGAATGGGAGGTCGTCAACGCATGTCTCATCGAGGGAAACACCTCAGGCTCGGGTGGTTGCTGTGCGCGGGGCTAGCGCCGTATCTGCTCGGCGCGCGCGGCTGCTATTCAGGATCGGACGACGTGCCGCTCGAGGGGAACGCTGCGCACGCGGGTCGTGGAGGCGGCTCCGCGGGCTCGAGCCTCGACGCCGGCGGCACGGGGGACGCAGGCGCGACCGATCTGCCGGGAGGCGCTACCGGTACTGCGGCGAGCGGGGGGAGCACCGGCGGCAACGCCGGCCGTGCCGGCGCGCCGAGCGGTGGAACGCCAGGTTTGCAGGCCGGCTCCGCCGGTGACGCCGGCCAGGGCGGCGCGCTCGAACCGCCGCAACCTCCTCCCGTGACCTGCGCCGTCGAGGAGTGGGGAGGCACGCTTGCGTTCGGGCCGAGCCGCGTCAGCGCCGCTCATTTCAACGCCGACGGGCGCGTCGATCTGCTCGGAACACCGCGCGCGTGTTGCGCAACACTGCCGGAAGACATCCACGACGTGCAGCTGTTTCTCGCGGGCGACGAGGCTCTCGAGGAGCTGCCCGTCGTGACGGTCCCTGAAGGCGACCTGCGACCGCGCAGCCTCGATCTCGATGCGGACGGGCTTTCCGACCTGGCGGTCCTCGGCGAGGGCGTGTTGAGGCTATTTTTGAACCAGGGCGACGGCAGCTTCGAACCCGCCGCTGAGCACACCCTCGACGCTGCCGGGACGCCCGAGGTTTACGACGTGACGGGGGATGAAATTCCCGACCTGCTGCTGCGCGGCAACGCGGCTTCGACGGTGATCGTCGTCCGGGGCGGTGCGGAGCCGGGCACCGTGAACGCACCGCTCACGCTTCCGGTCGCCGAGCTCCCGCGCGTGGGGCCGGACTTCGACGGGAATGGCCATCCGGACACCCTCCGCTTCGTGGAAGGGGTGCTCGAGATCCGGATGTCGGATCGCAGCGGGGACCTCCCGAGCGCGCCGACGTTCGAGTATCCGACCAGCTTGACGCCTCCGCGCAGCCCGTACCTCGGTGGTGCCGTCGGAGTGACGCTGGGGGACTTCAACGGCGACGCGCGATTGGACGCGTTCTACACGTACGGGGCGGCGAACCTCTCGGAGATCAGTCAGGGAGCCGTTCGCATCGGTCGAGACGACGGAACGTTCGACGCCGAAACGCCCCTGAGCTTTGCGGGCCTGCGACCGCTCGAGTTCCTCGCCGCCGACCTGAGCGGCGACGACGATGCGGACGAGCTCGTCGTCGCGAGTCTCGCTTCCGGCGACGCGCCGGTCGTCACCGCCTACCGCTTCACCTGCTCCCCCGTCAGAAGCGAGCAGTAGCCGCCCGCGAGCACCATCACCGCGTGGGGGCTGACGGGACACACGAAACGGTCGTACGAGCAAGCCCAAAGCGCCACGTCGCTCTCGATGCACGACAGGACTGCCCCGCCCCGGAACGACGGGATTCCGGGCCCAGTACCTTATCGTTGCAGTTGAGCTAGAATTCAGCCTACCCTTCGCTTGCTGGAGATTAACGCGCCCCATGAAGGTCCACCTCTCGCTCTTGGTTCCGCTTCTCTCGCTGTCCCTCTTCGCGTGCAGTGACGCTCCTCCACAACCTCCCGCCATCGGTCTCGAGGCCGCCCTGCGGCCGGCGTACCCGGAGCACAATCCCGACGGCCGCCGTTGTCAGGTGCAGCCGAGCGGAAGCCGCAGCTACGTGATCGGCCGCGCCAACGGCGGCGGGACGGTCGAAGACGGAAAAGACAGCGTGAAGCTCTCCTGCACGGTCCGGGAGAACGGATCGTTCTCGATCGAGGTCAACGCCAACAACATGGCCCCGAATCTGACGGGCTCGTTCGGCATGAACCTCGGCGGTTCCATCCGCTCCAAGACCGACGGCACCCAGAACACCGGCCAGCTCGGCTTCCGGGACTCGTACGCCGGTCTGATGGGCCCGAGCGCGACGACGCCGCCGTGTACCTTCAGCCCGCCTTCGGCGAGCGAGCCGATCGTGCAAAAGGCCGGCGCGATGGTCACCTCGTTCGTCTGCCCGCTCATCGTTTCGACCGATAGCCCGGGCGACGGCTGCCGCGCCGAAGGCAAGATCGCGGTCGAGTACTGCAAGACGGGCGAGGAAGACGAGTAGCCGGGCTCGGGGGCGAGGCCTGCGGCTCGCCTCCGGCGCACCCCGTGGCGTGCGGCTCAGCCGCGCTTTTCCGTCGAAGGCGCCGCGACCGGCGCGGCCGGCGGTGTGTCCGCCTGGCTGTCCGCGCCGTCCCGCTGCCGCAGCGTGACGGGGGTGGGCAACGTGTCCGAAAGGCTGATCTCGCCCTCGCCCGCCGGATCGATGCGCACGATGAGCGCGGTGATGTTGTCCTCGCCGCCGTGCTCGTTGGCGAGCGCCACGAGCCGCCGGCACGCGATCTCGACGTCGGGGGCGGTGCTCACCACCTCAAGGATTTCGTGATCCTCGACCATGCCGCTGAGGCCGTCGGAACAGAGCACGTAGATGTCGCCGAGCTCGGCGTCGTCGCTCTGGATATCGACGGCGACTTGCTCCTGCATGCCGAGCGCGCGCGTGATCACGTTCTTCGGGAGCTCGCTCTTCTGCTCCTCGGTGAGCTCCGGCATCGCCAGGAGGTAGTCGTTCACGAGCGAGTGGTCCCGGGTCATCTGGCGGATCTGCTGGCCGCGGATGCGGTAGGCGCGGCTGTCGCCGACGTGCCCGATGAACATCTTGTTGCTTTTGGGGCTGAAGAGCGCGCCGACCACGGTCGTGCCCATGCCCTGACACTCGCGCGAGCGCGTGCTGCGCTCGATGATCTGCCGGTTCGCCAGGCGAATGCCGGAGAGCAGGCGGTTCTCTTCGTCCGAGAGCCGCGTGTCGAACTGGAACGGCCAGGTGAAGTCCTCGTTGTTCGCCGCGCGGAAGAAGTCGACGATGGCCTCGGTCGCGAGCCGGCTCGCCACGTCACCCGCCCGATGGCCGCCCATGCCGTCGGCGACGATGAACAGGCGATGCTCCTTGAGGATCGCAAAACTGTCCTCGTTGTGGTCGCGCTGCAGCCCCACGTCGCTGATCCCTGCCGCTATGGCGCGCATGCCGTCCTTCCGAAGCAGGAGCACGAGCCGAAGGGCTCGTCAATCAGCGACGGTTTCATGGGGCCCCCGGCCTGTCAAGAAGGGCTTCCCGCAACGCACGATCCGCCCTTCGTACGAGATTGCAGCGCTCTCCGTTGCAACCTGCACCATGGCCCGGTGCGAGCCGGGGGCGAGCCCCGTTCCCCGCGTTTTCTTGCCTAGATGGCAAGGATCTCCTTTTCCTTCTGGTGGACGATCTGGTCGACGCCTGCCTGGCCCTCGGAGACGATTTCCTCGACCTTCTTCTTGGCGCGCTCGACGTCGTCCTCGCTCGCGTGGCCTTCCTTCTGGATGTCGGAAAGCATGTCGAGCGCCTCGTGGCGTGCCTTCCGGACGCCGACCTTGCACTCCTCGCCGTCCTTCTTGGCGACCTTGACGAGATCCTTCCGGCGCTCCTCGCTCAGGGCCGGGATCGGGATGCGAATCAGCTCGCCGTCCACCTGAGGGTTCAAACCGAGATCGCTCTCGCGGATGGCTCGCTCCACCGCCTGCACCTGCGACTTGTCCCAGGGCTTCACGGTCAGTAGCCGCGGCTCCGGGACGTTCACGGTCGCGAGCTGCGCGATCGGCGTCTTTTGGCCGTAGTAGTCGACTCGCAGCGTGTCGAGCATGCTCGGGTGCGCGCGGCCGGTGCGCAGCTTTCCGAGCGCACGGCGCAGGCCTTCCTTCGCCTTCTCGATGGCTTGCTTCAGTTCAGAGAGTACCTCGTCGATCATCGAAGCCGCCTCTTCATTGGGTCGCCGGGTATATCACAGGGCCGAGGGGTCGGCGCGAGGGGTCTCGGGCGGGGCCTCCGGCGTCGGGGCGGCGGACGGCGGGGCACCCGGCACCGAGGCGGCGCTCGCGGCGGTGCTCGAAGGGGCGGGCCGCTTCTTCCGCCCCCCCGACTTCGGCGCGGGGGGCGGCCCGGCGTCGGCGGAGGAGCCGGCCTCGGGCCAGAAATGGCGCTCCGCCTCGCGCAATTTTCGCTCGTTTTCGGCCTCGATCACGGCGGCGGCGCTCGCGGTGGCGGCCCGCGCGGCCTCGTCGGCAGCGCGGGTTCGGTGCAGGACGTAGTAGCCGAGGGCGCCGAGCATCAACGCCGCCCCCGCGAGCCCACCGGCCAGCAAGAGGCCGCGCCGGTTCGGCGGCGACTCCTCGATGTCCACGATCGAGGCGAGCGGACGGATCTCGTACGTCACGCGCTCGCGTTGCGCGAGCGCCCACTCGTCCAGCCGCCGCAGCGCGTCCGCCATTTCTCCGACGCGCTTGAAGCGCGTCGCCAGGTCGCGCGAGCACGCCTTCGCGAACCACTCGTCGAACGCCTTGGGCAGACCCGGGACGAGATCGCTCGGGACCGGCATCGGCGCGGCGCAGACCTTCAGCACCACGTCCCCGATCGCGTCGCCCTCGAACGGCACCCTGCCGACCGCCGCCGCGAACGCGCACGCGCCGAGCGACCAGATGTCGGACGCGGGGCTCACCGGCGCCGACGCCGTCAGCGCTTCGGGGCTCATGAACAGCGGGGTTCCGAGCACCATGCCCGTCTTGGTCGTCCCGACGCCGCCGACGTTCTCGTCGTGGACCATCTTCGCGATCCCGAAATCGAGCACCTTCACGACCGAGCCCTTGTCGCCGTCGCGCGCGAGGAAGATGTTGTCGGGCTTGAGGTCGCGGTGAACGATGCCCGCGTCGTGCGCCTGCTCGAGCGCGCGCGCGACCTGGGCGACGATCTCGACGACCTCCTCGAACGGCAAGCGGCCGCGCCGGCGCAGCGCCTGCTCGAGCGATTCGCCCTCGAGGTACTCCATCACGATGTACGGCTGGCCGTTCGCGGCGACGCCGTGGTCGATCACGGAGACCGCGTGCCGGCTCCTGATGCGTGCCGCGGCCTTGGCTTCGGTGTCGAAGCGGCGGAGCACCTCCTCGCTCGAGCAGAGCTCGGGGTGGATGAACTTGATCGCCACCTCCCGCTTGAGCGTCACGTGCCGAGCCAGGTACACCGAGCCCATGCCGCCCGAGCCGATGCGGCGCTGGATCTCGTAGCGGCCGGCTACAATCGAGCCCGCGAGCGTGGGGGTAGCGCTCATGACAGCGAGGACCAGCCGAACCGAAACACCGTGATGCGCCCTGGGAGGCTTAGGATACTATCCCGAAACCACGGCCGCCCGGCCTACTCTCGAACGAACGCCCCGTCCCGCTTCCCACCGTGCAGCTCTCCGTCGTCTCCTGGAACATCCATAAGGGCATCGGCGGCATCGACCGCCGCTATCGCATCGACCGGGTCATCTCCGTGCTCGCCGGCGTCGCCCCGGACATCGCGCTGCTTCAAGAAGTCACCGACGG
>DASXWF010000760.1:0-2652 GCA_036503835.1 Polyangiaceae bacterium
GTTGCCGTTCCCGGCGGTCGGGCTCGTCACGGCGCCGGCTTCACCCGCTTCCGCCTCCGACTCTCCGCCGCTGCCGCCTTCGGATGCTCCACCGGTGTCACCGCCCGCGCCGCCGTCGCCACCTTCTCCGCCGCTTCCGCCCTCGGCGGGGATCGGCTCCTCACTGCACGCACCTTGCGCGGCGTTCCAGTCGTTCGGGCAATTGTCGAGCACCTCCGGCACGGAGTCGTCGTCACCGTCGCGCGCGGCGTCCGAAGCGAGGGCGACGTAGCGGACCTCGGCGCTCGGGAGCGAGCTCGTGCTCGCCAGCTCGACGAAGAAACCGAGGCGCGCTTCCGTTCCGTCGCGATCGTCGAGCTGAAGGATCTCGGCGCACGGCGCCGTTACGCGAGGGACGCCTGCGCGGTCGAGCAGCCCACAGGTGAGATCCTGGTAGCTCGGCGTGCCGAGCCGCACCGTCCAGCGCCGGCCCTGGACGAGCGCCTGCCGCAGCAGCGCGAGTCGCTCGCCGGGCCGCAGGAGTGCCTGAAATCCCGCTCCACCGTCACCCGTGAAGCGCATCGGCAGGGGGCCCGCGCGCAGGCCGCCCTGTTCGTCGAGAGCATAGAGCGCCGCTTCCAGACGATCCTCGGGCGTGTCGAACGAGTTGACCTGCCCCTCGCGGATGAGCACGACGCCGCCGAGCGCGCGCCGTGGTCCTTCGTTCGTGATCGTGAGGGCCGCGGGCACGCTCGCGGGTGCGGCGAACGCGACGGCGACGAGGCTCGGCTCGCTCGCGTGGGGCGCCGCGCTCAGCGTCAGCGTGCTTGCGGTGAACCGGAGCCCCTCGCACGGGCCGGCACACGGCTCGCTCGGCATCACCTGGACGCCCAGTCGGTAATCCGCGCCGTCCTCGAGCGTGAAAGCGCCGAGCCCGTGCGTTACGCCGACCGGGGTGTCCACGAACTTCTCGGGGTAGGGCCCGAAGCTCGGCGCGGCCGTAACGCCGCCGTCCGCGCCGAAGGCGTCCACCTGGCAGCGGAGGTGACTGAAGAGGGTGGAAACGGCGTGCGTCCCGGGCGAGAACGGCAGGTCGTCGAGGTCGCGTGCGACCGGGGCGCGAGCGACGCAGTCGGCGGCGAGCTCGTTTTGGTGGACGGCGAGCAGCGTGTTCGGATTGGCGCCGTCCACCGACAGCGCGGCCGTACCCTGACCGCTCGGGCTGCCACCGGGATTCGGCACGCGCGAGCAGAGGCGCTGCGCAAGCGAGCTTTCCCCGTGGATGACCGGGCCTACGAGCTCGTAGAGCGACGTCTGTCCGACGCGCACGAGCAGGCCCGATCCCGACGAGCCGTGGCAGCCGTGCGTGTCCGCGGCGATGCTCGTGACCCAGGTCGTCGGGGCGCCGTTCTGCCAGCCGATCGAGCGCAGGGGCAGCAGGTCGGCGGCGCCGTCGAAGTAATGGTAGTTCTGCGCGGGGTCGGAGGTCCGCATCACGTAGTGATCGAGGCGGTCTCGAGGGAGCAAGCCTTCCTGGGCGCCGAGGTCGAGCACCTCGTGCTTCCAGTGCATCAGCGCTTCCTTGCCCGTCGGAGCGCCGCTCTCGTTGACGTTCAGGAACCCGTACTTGTCGCCCGGGCGACCCTCGCAACGAAGGAGCGCCGAGTCGGCGCCCAGGGCCGAGGGGGGGCAATCGACGTTGGCGCCCTGATAGCAGCGGTTCTCGACGCTGCAGGTGTACTCGTCGAACAGGTAGCCGTCGGAAGCGGAGAGCTTCGGCTGCGAGTACGTCGGGAACGCGCCCAGAAGCTCGGCGGTCGTGTAGGTCTCCGCGAGCTTGGTGGTGGGCCGGTAGAGGCGCAAGCGGAGCTCGGAAAGGTCGGAGTCGTCGAGGACGCAGTGGCCCGCGGTGACGGCGTAGCTCGGAGAGACGAGCGTCGCTCCGCACGAGTAGCGGATGCGGTTCGTGGCCGGCGCCGGCGCGAACAGCGGCGCGCCGAGCGAATCCACGGCCGGCACCGTGATCACTCCGCTCGGCCACGAAGGCTCGCCCTGCACGGCGAGCTCGCGGGCGAAGATCGCGAGCCGCTGCTCCTCCGAGAGCGCCGGATACCGCGAGCTTACCGCGGCGAGTGACGGTGCCGGATCGAAGGCGAGCCCGTAGAAAACGTCGAGCCCCGTGCTCTCGACGGCGGCCCGCACCTCGCTGATCGGTTCGTCCGTTCTCGAGTCACTGCCGCAGTCGACGACGCCGAAGCAACCTACGACGAGCGCAAGCAGGTGTAGGCCCGAGCTTCGAGACACAGCGCACCAACGCACTCCCAACGCCACGGTTCGGGACGATACCAAAAATAGTGGAACGTTCTAGCGGTGGTTCACGTGAAGCGGCGGGTGCGAGCGAATGGTGGTAGAGAGACAGGCATTGGTCGGAGTCCGCTCGCTCCGCAGTCTTGCCGAGAAATTGCATGCGACGTTCCTTCGGTTTTCTGCCGCGACGGGTTTCGCTTTCTCTCGTTCCCGGGCTTTTGCTCGCGCTGGCTGCGGGCTGCGGTAGCGACGACGCGCCGCCCGGCGCTGAAGCGGGAAGCGGCGGAAGCAGAACGGGTAAGGCAGGAGCGGCGGGAAGCGGCTCACCGGCGGCGGGCAGCTCCGGTTCCGGAGCTTCGGGGCGCG
>DASXWF010000761.1:0-1761 GCA_036503835.1 Polyangiaceae bacterium
GCGGTGCGCGCGCGCGCCTCGCCCAGGCGGTGGTATTCGCCGCCGTCGAGAAAGCGCAGCAAGTGCGCCTGCTGATCGGTGGGAAGCTCACCGATCTCGTCGAGGTACAACGTGCCACCGGCGGCTTCGCCCACCAGCCCCGGCCGCTCCGGCGCGCCCGGGTTTGGATAGCCGCGCTGCGTGCCGAAGAGCTCGGCGTCGATGAGCGCCGACGGCAACGTCGCCGCGTTGCGGGCGACCAGGCTACCGGCTCGGCGCGCGGAGAGGCCGTGCAGCGCGCGAGCGACGAGCTCCTTGCCGGCTCCGGAAGCGCCGGTCACGAGGATGGGATCCGAGCCCTGCGCCAAGACGGCGAGCTGCCCGCGCAGCTGCCAGGCGTACGGCGATTCTCCGACCATGCCGAAGGGATCGGGGCCGCCGAAGGGTACGTCGCGGTAGCCGTCGGCGAGCCACGCGTCCGGCATCACCTTCGGGCGCCGTTCCACGAGCAGCGTCAGGGCGTCCGTGAGGGTCAGCACGTCACCCTCTCGCGCGGTGCCCTGGTCGAGCGGCATGCCGTTCAGCAGGACCGGGCATCTTCCGACGCGCCGGAACGAGAGCCCGTGATCGTGCTCCGGCGCCACGTGCAGCTGCACTCGCGACAAGCGTGGCGGGTCGAGCATCGGTGTCGGCTGGTTCGCGCCCGGGCGCTGCCGGGAGAAGCGCAGGCGCGGCGCGGGATCGTCGTTTTGAGCCGGGCCACGGCCGAGCACCGCCGGCCGGCTGAGCGCGGCGACCTCTCCGATTCGTCCCGGAGTGGATGCCCAGAGGACCACGAGATGGAGGGCGGTCTCGACCTCGGTCTCGCCCTGGCGGCGCCACGGGGCCTGGCCCGTCTCGGTGGTTCCGTCTCCCGTCGAGTTGCTCATGTCGGAGTCAGAAGGCTCCGCGGACGATGATGCGTGCCTCGCGTGCGCCCGCCGCCGCCCGCGGGGTGGAGGCACCAGTTTCTCGAGATTCGCTGCGCCAGTTCCAGTAAAGCCCGATGCCGGTCGTGGCGAGACCCGCGCCGAGCAGCCAGGTGGAAATCGCGGCGTCGCGCCGGGCTGCTTCCTGGTCGGCCTGCAGCGACGGATGGCACGGGTCTTCGGGGCAGCTGCGTTCGACGTCGCGATTCTCGGCGTACGCGCGCACGCCGAAGTAGCCTCCCGCGAGCAACGCTGCCAGGCCGACGCCGAACATGACTCGGGGTAGCGCGCGCTCGAAGCTGCTTCGCGGCTCGGGGGAAACCCGAGCTTCGCTCCGTCTGGCTTCGGGCTTCGGTGCGGCGGCCGCCGAGGGCTCCGCGGGCTCCGCCGGCAACGGCACGTGGACGAACACGTGTTGCTTCGGGCTCACTCCGAAGGTTCGATCGAAGAACGTTCGCCCCTGATAACGGGCTTCGATGCGGTGGGTACCCGAATCGACGGCCGTCCGAGCGCTCCGCGCAGCCGCTCCGACGGCGAGGCCGTCGAGAGATACTTCCACCCGCGCGGGCATGGCAGGGTCGAGCTCGAGGGTGAGAAACGAGAGCCCGGCCTCGAGAGCCGCTGCGTGCTCCGAGGCGATCGCTGCGCGATCGCGGCGGCCCTGGTTGTGAGCCACCACCTCTGCCTCTTGAAACAACGCCCAGGCGGTGGCGTTCTTCCCCCAGGCCTCGTAGCAAAGCGCGAGCGCGAGCAGGGTGCCGCCTGCCGGTTCGAGCCGCTGGCTTTCGGCGAGCTGCGGGCACGCGGTCGCGAG
>DASXWF010000762.1:0-3676 GCA_036503835.1 Polyangiaceae bacterium
CCCGCACCCGAGGTCGACGACTTGCTTCGCCTCCGCGAGCGGCACGCGGCCGAGAAGCTCCGCCGCCGGTCGCGTGCGTTCGTCCGCGAACTTCAGGTACTGCTGGTTGTCCCAGGTCGTCATTGCGTTCCGCGGGAGGTCCCGGCTTCCGTACGATACTCCAAGGAGACCTTGCCATGGCGAAACTCCTCATCAATCTCGACGTGGACGACATCGATCGTGCCGTGAGCTTTTACACGCAGGCGTTCGGCCTCGACGTGGGCCGGCGCTTCGACGACGATTTCGTCGAGCTCCTCGGCGCGGAAGCGCCGATCTACCTCCTGCGCAAGGACGCAGGTGCCCGGCCATTCTCGGGCGCGGTCACGGCGCGCGAGTACGGTCGGCACTGGACGCCACTGCACCTCGACTTCGTCGTAGACGACATCCGGAGCGCGCTCGAGCGCGTGCTCGCCCTGGGCGCCAAGCTCGAGGGCGACGTGAGCGAACACGCCTACGGCCTGCTCGCGCTCTGCTCCGATCCCTTCGGTCACGGCTTCTGTCTGCTCGAGTTTCGCGGCAGGGGCTACGACGAACTCGCGGTCGTCACGCCTTGATGGGCGATGATACGGGGCGAAAGTCGCGACGGAACGTCGCTTCGCCGCCGCGCGACTCTTCACGCGCTGCGGCGTGCCGCGACAGGTGAGCAGCGCCGCTTCGCGCTTTCTCGTTCAGTGTCGCCAGGTGCGGTTCTCGCGTATGCCCTTGCGCTTCACCTGCGGAAGCTCGTGTCCGAAGCTCGTCGCGTACGCCCGCTGGGCCGCGCTCCGAATCTCCTCGGGCTTTCGCTCCGCCACGCGAACGAGGAGCTCGGCCAACTCCCGCCGGCCGAGACCTCCGGAAAGGTACTCCTCCGGATCGATTCCGAGCTCCTGCCCGACCACGAGCAGCGCCGCGGCGGCGGCGATCGCGTGGGCACCGCCCTGGCTGCCGCGATTCAATCCCAGACGGACCATCAGCACGAGGTCGAGCTGGGGCGAGTCGGCGCTCTCGACGAGCTGGGCCAGGTAGGCCGAGAGCTCGTTGCGCGTGTGCGCGCCGAGGCTACCCTCGGGCAAATCGAGGGGATCCTGAACGCCGGTGAGGCGTGCCGCGATCGCGGGTAGAGGCAGGAAGCCGCCCTGGAAGTCCAGGCGATGCTGCGCTTCGTGCCGCTCGATCGAGAGGGTGTAGCGATCGCGCACTCTGCCGAAAGCCGCGAGCGTTTGCGGCTCGAGGAGCTCGGCGTGGATCTCGTCCCACTCGCGCAGGTTCGGGCGGGTGATGCGGATTTCGAGGTCCTTCGCGTAGTCGGCTTCGGGGATCAAGCGATCCGGAACGCGCAAGGTGATGCCCTGACCCGACAGGCTGCCTCGCCATTTTCGAATCAGCGCGCGGCGGCGCGCGAGGATCTTTCCGACGTGCGTGACCTCCGCGTCGAGGAGCGGCGCGTAGTGCCGGCGCACGATCGCGGCGCATTTCAGCTCGGCCTGGATCGCCCAATCCTCGTTTCGCAGCAGGGTCTCTTCGTCGACCACCTCCATGCGCTCGCCGGCCGGCAACGCCGGCAGGACCCAGCGCACGAGATCCGTCTCCACCTGGTCGAGCAGCACGAGCGCAACGGGCGTCCTGGGGCGCGTGTAGCCGAGCACGCCGAACATCCCGACCCGGTCGAGTCGCCACAGGTGCAGAGCGCGCACGCGGTGTCCCCCTCCTTCGAGCTCGACTTCCCGCTCGACGTACGAGCTCATCAGTACGGGCCGAATCGCGTAGCCGGAGTCGAGCACGTCCGCGTCCACGAAGTACGGCAGCTTCGAGCGACCGAGGAACACGGAAAAATCGTCGGCTGCGGCGAGGAATGCGTCGCGGGCCGTCGTGAGGCCGCTGCCCTGGGTTCGCGCGGCATTCTCGGCGGCGTCGACGACGCGTGCCAGCCGCTTAGAGCCGTCCTCGCCGAGCGCGCGCTGCGCCGTGGTGCCGGTCGCTTTCTCGCGCGCCCGCGCGAGCTGCTCGGCGCGCCGGGGATCTCCGAGCGCCTGGACGAGCTCGGTGAGGCCCGCCCCGAGCACTTCGCCGACGGCGGTCTCGCGCGCGTCGAAAGGTCGGAAATAGCGGGGCACGATCGCCAGCGCGGCGGCCAGCAGCGCGGCGCCGAGCACGGCGCCCAGCGTCCACCACGGCTTCTGCCTCGGGATCGCTCCGAGTCCGCGAGCCGCGAGCGCACGCGCGACGGCCGAGGGATCGTCCCGCTCCAGATCGGAGGCGAGCGGCCCGAGCGCGAGGAGCGCGGCAAGGCGCAGCTGGTGCCCGGGATCGTCCACGGTGGTTTCGCGACGAGCGCGCTCGAGAGCGCGTCGTACGCGCCGGCGTCCGAAGGCACGCAGCAGCGGATCCAGCGGTTTCAAAGCGGCAGGAGCCGCGACCCACGACCCCTGCTCGGCAGCGCCGGCGAGCGCGGCCGCCACGCATTCCGCGAGGCGCATCGCTAGAATCCGGCGTCGAGTCCCTGCGCTCGCAGCCGCTCGCGCGCGGCTTCGATGCGCTGAACCCGCTTCAGCGACAGGGCGACCAGGACGACGGCCGCTCCCGACAGCGGGAACACCGCCAGCGCGGTCAGCGAGAGCACTCCGTTCAGGAGCGCGAAAATCACCCAGGCGAGGCCGAGCAGGAACGTGAGCCCCGCGAGACTCACGCTCGCGAGCGCGGCACGCGAACGGCCACGCACGACGCCCCAGCCGGCCATCACGCAACCGCCCGCGAGCAGCAGCGCGACGGGTCCGATGACCTGAAGCGCGCCGGGCAGCCGGAAGAACAACAGGGCTTGCAGACCGGTGATGCCCGCGGCCAAGCCCGCGCCGATGGTGACGCCCCCGGCGAGCTTGACCTCGCTCGGGACCGCGATTGCTTCCAGATCGGTTTCCGCCTCGCCGGCCACGCGAGGAGAATCTGTACCAAAGCGCGGCTCGGAACGCTACGGACTAGGAACGCGGCGCCTTCACGCGAGCAAAGGGCGCGGCCGGCGCGCGCCCCCCACGGGCAGGCCGAGCCGGCTCGTCAGCTCGGCGGCGAGGTTGTCGAAGAGCCAGGCGATGGCAGGCGGGGCCTGCTCGTCGAGGTGGCGGAGTGGAACTCCGGCGTGCGCCGAATCCAGAAACGCGCCATGCCGCGGGATGGACGTGTCGAAGAGCCACTCGGGCGGGAGATCCTGGCATGCGCTCTGGAACACGGACATCGAAGCGTCTTTCCGGGTCTGGAGCATGTTGACGACGATGCCCGCGACGTTCGGGCGCCGTTCCGCCGGCAGCGCCCTGAGCCCTTCCGAGAACCGCTCGAACGAACGGGCCGCGATCTGCTCGGCCTGGAGCACACCGACGACGTCCGTGGCTCCGCCGAGGATCTGGTGCGTCACGCCGAACATCCCCGCGGGCGTGTCCACGATGACGACGTCGTTGCGGCGCGCGAGCTCGGTGAGCAGGAGGCGCCAGCCCGTCGAGTGATCGCCGCCGAGCTGCTCCGCCGGCGGCAGGCGCGGACCGACCGCCGCGAGGATCCGGAAATTCGGCAGTACGGTATCGAGCAGCGCCGGCTCCGGCGCGCCGCGGCTCAGCACGAGATCGAACGCGCCGAGCATCGCGCGCGAACGGGCGTCGATCGACGAGAG
>DASXWF010000763.1:0-3463 GCA_036503835.1 Polyangiaceae bacterium
AAGGGCTCGAGCTCGTCCGCGCCCTGAATGTGGATGATCGAGGTGCCGGCGCCCTCGACGCGCGCCCCCATCTTGTTGAGCACACGGCCGAGCTCCTCGACCTCGGGCTCACGCGCGGCGTTGACGAGCGTCGTGCGGCCCTTGGCGAGCGCGGCCGCCATCATCAGGTTCTCGGTGCCCGTGACGGTCTGAACGTCGAACACCACCTCCGCGCCGCGCAAGCGTCCGGCCTCGGCGATGATGTAGCCGTGCTCGACCTGGATGCGCGCGCCGAGCGCTTCGAGACCGAGCAGGTGCTGATCGACCGGGCGAGCGCCGATCGCGCAACCGCCGGGCAGCGACACGCGCGCGCGGCCGTAACGCGCGACGAGAGGGCCCAGCACGAGCACGCTGGCGCGCATCTGCCGCACGAGCTCGTAGGGGGCTTCGGGGACGGCCGGGCGTGTGGCGGTATGGACCCGGACCTCCGGGATGTCGGTCGTCACGTCGCGGCCGAGCACGCGCAGGAGCTCCGAGGTGGTCTCGATGTCCCGGAGGCCGGGGACGTTCCGGAGCAGGCTCTCGCCGTCGGAGAGCAGCGTCGCGCACAGGATGGGCAGCGCGGCGTTCTTGGCGCCGCCCACGCGAATCGTTCCTCGGAGCTCGCGCGCACCGCGCACTCGAATGGCGTCCATGCAGGGTTTGACACTACTCTATCAGCACTTTTGTGCGGCCCGTCATGTCACACCCCGACAGCCCTTCCGCTCTGCTCCGGACGACGCTCGGGGTGCTCGGATTCGCGGCGGCGCTCGCCGTAGCCCCGGAAGCGCGCGCGGCTTCCCCGGAGCTCGACCTCCGCCGCTTCCAGCCGCCCACGCATCCGGAAGGGCTCACCAGCGTCGAGCCGACCAGCACGCCCGGCCGCGGCGAGTGGAATCTCGCCGGTTTCTTCTCCTACGCCTACCGCGCCGTCGAGGTGCCTGACGGCAGCGGCGGCGAGATCGTGCCGGTGCGCCACCAGCTTTCCGCGGACCTGGTCGGCGGCATCGGGCTCGGTGACCGCCTCGGGCTCGGCTTGAGCATGCCCTTCATCCTCTACCAAGACGGGGAGCCGGCACCGTCCGGCGGGGACGCGCTGCCGCACAGCGCGCTCGGGGATCTCGGTGTGGTCGCGCGCGCCACGCTGGTGCCGCAGGGCTCGCTCGGAGGGGCGGGCTTCGCGGTGCTCGGCCGGATCTCGTTTCCCACGGGCAATCCGAGCTCGTACGCGGCCGAGGGGCAGATCACGAGCGAGCTTCGCCTGCTCTTCGAGCTCGGTGTGCTGGGCTCGTCCCTCCGAGCCATGGCCGGCGCGCGCGTCCGCGAGAACGAGCGTTCGTTCGCCGGGGAGGCCTTCGGACACGATTTGCCCTTCGGCCTCGGCCTCGTGCTCAAGCCCCAGACGTTCGGCTGGGACAAGGAAGGGAAATGGCTGTGGTCGCTCGACGCGCACGGCGCAGTAGCGCTCACGCCGAGCTTCGCGGCCCCCGATCAGTCTCCGGTGCTGCTCGCGCTCGCGGCGCGCCGCGCGTTCGGCGATGCCTTCGGAACGATCGGCGTCGAGCTGCCGCTCGGAGGCGGCATCGGGCAGCCGCTGGTACGGGCATTCGTCGCGGCCGGCATCGCACCGCGCGTCCACGACGTCGATTCGGACGGAATTCCCGACGCGAAGGACATTTGCGCCGAGCTCGCCGAGGACCGCGACGGTTTCGAGGACGGCGACGGCTGCCCCGAGTTCGACAACGACGGTGACGGCGTACCCGACGGTGACGATCGCTGTCCGCGGGCGCTCGAGGACGTCGACGACTACGCCGATCTCGACGGCTGTCCCGACCTCGACGACGACGCCGACGGCATCCCCGATCAGAAGGACGCCTGCCCGCGCGAGCCGGGCCTCGCCGCGAACGACCCGAAGCACAACGGCTGCCCGGCGCGGGACCGGGACATCGACGGCATTCCGGAGCCCGGCGATCGCTGCCCGCAAAAGGCCGAGGATCGCGACGGCTTTCAGGACGACGACGGCTGCCCCGACCTCGACGACGACGAGGACGGTGTTCCCGATCGCGAGGACACCTGCCCGCGCGTGAAGGGCGCCGCGCGCTCCGATCCGGCCCTGAACGGCTGCCCGAGCCCGGATCGCGACGGCGACACCTTCGACGACGCCCTCGACCGCTGCCCGGAGGCGCCCGAAACGTTCGACGGCGTCGAGGACCGGGACGGCTGCCCCGACGCCGACGCGGGCAAGCCGCCGCGACCGCTCGCCGAGCTCCGACCTGCACGCGTGCCGAACGGCGGGCGCTTCCAGCTCGAGCTCAAGGGCAAGATCGAGTTCGAAGCGGATGCTTCCGGCGTACGGCTGAGCGCGCGTTCGGACGCTCAAGTACGTGCCATCGCCGCGGTCCTGAACGCCCACCCCGAGGTCGTGCTGATGGTCGCGGTGCGGCCGCTCGGCAGGAGCGCCGCGGACGAACAGCAGGCCCTCACTCGCTCGTTCGCGCTGGTCGACGCGCTGCGCAACCTCACGCACCGCGACGAAGTCGCCGAGACCATCGGCTTCGCCGCCGTGCAGCGGGTCAAGGGCGCGCTGCAGCCGTCCGGGCTCGGATTTCTGGTGCTCGCGCCGCTTGCCGCGAGTGCGGCTCCCGCCGGAGCCAAGCCGTGACGCGCGGCCGAGCGCTGTTCGCGGTGGCCCTGGTCGCCGCCTTCACCCAGCGGGCCGAAGCCCAATCCTCTCCGGAAAGGGCGTCGCTCAAGGGGCGCGTCGGCGTGGAGGGCCTGCGGCGGCCGCTGCGCGCCGAAGCGAGCGTGCAGCGGCAACGCGCCTTCGAGCGCCTCGGCAGCATGGGCACGAACGCCGCGCTCGCCTTGCTCGAAGCGGCGCTCGCGCCGGGGGGCGAAGCACGCGACGCCCGCGAGCGCTTGATCGCGGTGCGTGCCCTCGCCGCGCACGTGGATCGCGAAGTCGCCGTCGACGCGCTGGTACGGGCGCTCGCTGGCGCCCACAGCAAGGAAGATCCGCGCGAGACGCTGGTGGAGCAGACGGCGGCGCTCGCGCTGGCTCGTTCGAACCGCCCGCGCGCGCAGCAGGCGCTCGCGCAGGCCCTGCGGCAGCCAGGACGCGTTTCGGAGACCGCGGCGCTCGCCCTCGCCGCGCACCCGCCCTCGAGCTGTCAGCCGTTGCTCGAGGCGGCGGGAACGCCGACACCCGCGCTCGTGCGGCTACTCGGCGAGCTCGGCGATCGGCGCGCCGCGCCGCAGCTCTTCGCGCTCGCCGCCGGCGGGCAGCCCGAGCTGCGCGCCGAGGCGCTGCTCGCGCTCGCACGGCTCGATCGGGCGCGCGCGGTCGGGCTCGCTCGTAGCGCGAGCGCCGAGCCGGGCTCCACGCTCGCGATCGCCGCCGCCCGCGTTCTGGTCGAGGCGAGCGATCCGGGCGCGACCGCGGCAT
>DASXWF010000764.1:0-3612 GCA_036503835.1 Polyangiaceae bacterium
CTGCTCGGGAGCCATGTAGGCGAGCTTGCCCTTCACCTCACCCGCGTGCGTGAGCTCCGACGAGCGCTGCGTCGCCTTGGCGACGCCGAAATCCACGAGTTTCGCGATACCGCTGAACGAGACCAACAGGTTGTGCGGCGAGATGTCGCGGTGCACGACGCCGAGCGGGTTCCCGTGATCGTCAGTGAGCTCGTGCGCCGCGTGCAAGCCCTTGCAGGCTTGCGCGATCAGAGCCACGCCGATCGAAAGCGGGATGCCTCCGCGGTTCGCGGCCTCGCGCATCACGACGGCGAGCGGCTCGCCATCGACCCACTCGAGCACCATGAACAGGACGCCGTCTTGCTCGCCCAACTCGAGCGTATCGACGACGTTCGGGTGATGGATGCCGGAAGCCAGCGTCGCCTCCTCCAGGAACATGCGCTCCATGCGCTCGCCGTCCATGACGCCGGGCAGGATCGTCTTGACCGCCACGAGCTTCCGGAAGCCACGCGTACCTTGGAAGCGCGCAGCCCACACGCGCGCCATGCCGCCCTGCGCGACGCTCAGCAAGAGCTCGTAGCGTCCGAGGACCTGACCCTCGACCACCCCGGGCGCGCTCACGGCGTCCCGGCCCGTCTCGGCAGCAAAACCGGGGCGGGAACCTCGTACGACCTGTCTCTTCGTGTTTTCAACTGGATCTCTCGGCGCTCGCGCCGAGCGCGAACGTGGCGATCCCCGCAATCCGTCCGTGACGGCTCCCGCTTCGTTTTATGACCTCCCGCCCGAACTCGCGAAAATGAGTGCGACCGGCGCGGTCGTCGTCTCACCCGTGCGCACTTCGTGCTCCCCGGGGCCCAGGTGGCCTACAGGATTGGACGGAAAGGCGAGCTTCTCACCCCCGACGGGACTTCGCGAGCGGCCCGTCGCCGCGCTCAGGGCTCGCCGGTGAAGTAGGAGTCGAAAACCTGGTCCTCGGGTGCTTCTGCCGCGACCGGTTGCACCGCGATGGTCACGGTGTTCCCTCTCGACACGCGGGTAAGCGCAGTGACCACGCCGTCTTCCTGGTGTTCGAAACGCGAGGCCAGGTTCCAGGCTTGAACTCGCTGCAGCGAGCAGGGCGCCGGCGCTACCCCGCCATCGCGAGGCAACTCAGAAAACTGTTCGTCGTACCGGTTCGAGCTCTCCGTCAGGCAATAGCGGCCGTCGCTCATCAGCTGTCCCCACCGCGTGAGCTCGAAGCGATCCGGCGCGTCACAGGCGGAATCACCCTCCGCGCACTGGTCGCACGCATCGATCGCGCCGTTGAAGCTCGCGCCGTCGTCGCCACCCGTGACCTGCAAGCACCCACCATTTTCCAGGTTCTGAAAGCGCACGCGGCTCCCACCTTCCACGAAGTCCACGCTCCAGAGCGCTCGCGGATCACTACCGAAGGACGGGCAGACCTGCGCCGAGGGGAAGGGCGTCCCGAGCGAGCCATCAGCCACCAAGCAATACCCGCCGAAGCCGCGGATCTCCGACGCCGAGGCACGAAACACTTGGGCCTGGTTCGAGCCGGAAGGGGCACAAGCTTCGAGCTCGATGCCGCCGTCCGCGGCTTTGCTCAGGCAGGTGCCGTCGTCGGGGTGCTGGATGGTGTCGTTCACCACGCGGAAGCGTTGATCGCGAACATCGCTACAAGGTTCGAACACGAGCGCCCCGTCGCTCACGGTCAGGCATTCGCCGTAGCGGTCGACGAACGCACCCGGCACTTTTCGCCCGTAGATGTTCTGCAAGCGGCCAATGTGGTCGGGGGTGAAGGGATACCTGTCGAGGAACCTGGTTTCGAGCCCAGGAGTCAAAAATTCCGAGCCGTCCCAGCTGGTGTCCGCCCAAATGTCTTTGAATGCGAGCACGTGAGCGAACTGGTGGCGCGCCATGAGCCGGAGCAGCTCGGTGCCCGCCGGCACTGCGGCTCGCTCCAAGTAGTACGCGGTACACAGATGAACCTCGGCGCTGCCTCCGGCGCCGGGGTAGCCGACGGGATCCACACCGCCGAGCTCGCCTTCGCAGGGTGCTTCGGGGTCGGTGAGGCGCACCCTCACGCCCGGGGCGTCTGCCTCGCAGGCTCCCCAGCCCGTGAACGCGAGGCTCGAGAAGCGACTCCAGGTTTCGCCGATCTCCTGACGGATTTCGTCCCACTCGGGCCGAACGGGCTCATCAAAGCAAACGGGAATGGTCGAGTCGGGCCAGGGGGGGTAGGTCCCGGAGGTAACCGGGGATTTCTCCGCCACTACCGCCGTTCCCAGCGCCTCGTAGCATTCGTTCGCGACGACATCGCAACCCAAGATGCAAACCTCGATCTCGGCGCTCAAGTTTTGCGGGTCACAGGTGACCTGCTCGGCGTAGCTCCGCCACTCGCAAAAAACCGCCCCGGGCGGCTTGTTTTGACAGCGCTCGTGGACGGCACCGCAAACGCCGGTCCTGACATCGCAGACGTTCGGAGCGCACGACTGCTGGGATTGCCAGATCCCCCCCTCGCACATCAGCGAGTTACCGAAGACTCTGTCGCAGGCGAAGAGCCCGGTTTCGCTGCACGCGTCACCTTGGTTCGCACGGAAGGGGGGACCGCCACGACCAGCGCTGCCGCCACTGCCGGCGCTGCCGCCACTGCCCGCGCTCCCGCCACTGCCCGCGCTGCCGCCACTGCCGGCCGCTGTGCTCGAGCCGCCCGTACCTCCGCTCGATCCGGATGCGCCGCGACCCCCGTTCGATCCGGACGCACCGGCCGTTCCGCTTTGCCCAGCGTCCCCGGAGTTGCCGCCAAAATGGTCGCTTCCACCCTCTCCGGCGCCGCCGTCCCCGCCCGACTGCCTACCGCTCGCTCCGCCATCTCCCGTACGTCCGCTCGTATTCGCACTTTTTCCCGCGCTGCCGGCGGCGCCGGCGCCGTCCGTTTCGCCGCCAGCCGCGTCGCCCTCTTCGGGTCGCAGGGGTAAGAGCTCGATCCCGAACAGGGCGGAGCAACTCGAAAGCGTGAGTCCGAGACCGAGTGAAAGCACTCGGCCGGCGCTGCGAGGAACGCGTCGGGCTCTCTGCTTGGAGTCATGCTCGCTCGACATGATGCCTGTTCAGAAGTGAAGGTCGAACACCTGATTGGGCAGAGGAGCGTTCTCGAACGCTCGGAGGGCGAGCTTTCCCTGCTCTTCCGTCAGAGCTCGATCCGTGCCGTATTCGACTGCGCCCGAGAGCGTCCAGCCGTCGGCGTACGGCCTGGTCAGCAGGTGGAGGACACTGCTCGGTCGTTGCCACTGGACGGAAGGGAAATAGGGAGTGCCGTTGCTGTACCTGGCCACGGTCCGGATCGACCCCCCCATCACCATCAGGAAAGCCTGCAAGTCGTCCCAACTCTCGACGCGTTCTGCGCAGGGTTTTAGCGCGAGCACATCCGTGTCCAGGCGCTCTGGCCGCGGCACCTCGACACAGTATCCCGAGTCTGCGAGCCGGATCTGCGCGATCAAATAGTTGCCGCCCACCCCGACCACCTCGAACTTCCAGGCCTGCGACGCAGCACCGAGGGGCTCACACGGTTCCGTGCGGAGCACGGCTCCGGATTCGACGCTGTCCACCCCCACGCAGTCGAGCGGCGTCCTCCAC
>DASXWF010000765.1:0-7591 GCA_036503835.1 Polyangiaceae bacterium
CGACTTCGGGTCGACGCCTTGCGCCTCGAGAATTTTCCGAAACCCGAGATTTTGGAATGATTGAATACCCGAATTCACGATCTCGGAGAGCTGGCGCACGCGCGCGCGCAGCTCCGCCTCCTTCGGCAACAGCGCCGGGGCGGGAAAGCGCTCCTCCAGGTACTCGAGAATCGCCAGCGACTGCGTGAGCGAAAATTCGCCGTCCGGCAAGGACGCTTCGAGCACGGGCACCTGCTCGAGCGGGTTTCGCGAAGCGAATTCCGGACGGTGCTGCGCGCCGCCCAACAGGTGCACCGGCACGAGCTCGTGCGCCACTCCCTTCCAGGCGAGGGCGATCCGCACGCGCCACGCCGACGTGCTGCGGAAATAGCTGTAGAGCCGGAGCGCGCCCGGCGCGGTCATCCGACCACCCTCTGATCGATCGCGCCGAACACGTCCCGGCCCTGATCGTCGAACATCTCGATGCGAATGCGATCCCCCGGCTTCATGAACGGCGTCTTGGGCGCGCCGAGCTCGATCGTCTCGATGGCGCGGAGCTCGGCCAGGCAGGAGACCCCCTGCGCGCGTTCCGCGTTGGACACCGTTCCGCTGCCCAGGATCGTGCCGGTCGCGAACGCCCGCGTCTCCGCCACGTGCTCGATCAGATCGTAGAAAGAAAAGTGCATCCCCGACCCCGCGTCCACGTCGCCGACGAGCAAGCCGTTCAGCGTCGACCTCAGGCGTAGAAACACGCGCCCGTCGCGGAACGCCCCGCCGAGCTCATCGGGCGTCACCGCGAAGGGCGAGAACGCCGTGGCCGGCTTCGACTGAAAAAACCCGAAGCCGCGCTTGAGCTCCGGCGGCACCAGATTCCGGTAGGTGATGTCGTTCGCGAGCATCAAGAGCCGCACGTACGGCGCCGCGCGATCGGCTGTCGTGCCGATCGGCACGTCACCGAGCACCGCGCAAAGCTCGCCCTCGAAATCGAGTCCCCACGCCTGCTCCGAGAGCGGCAGCGGATCATGCGGGCCGAGCAGCACGCTCGAACCGCCCTGGTAGACGAGCGGCACCGTCTTCACGTCCTCCGGCGGATCCGCGTTGCGCGCGCGGCGCACCAGCACCACGTGATTCAGGTAACTCGACCCGTCGATCCATTCGTAGGCGCGAGGCAGCGGCGCGGTGAGGCGCGAAACATCGAGCGGAACACCGCGCGAGTCGTCCGACTCGAGCTGGTCGGCCAGCCGCCGGAGCTCCGGCTCCGTCCGCGCCCAATCGTCGAGCGCCGCCTGCAAGTGTGGCGCAATCGCATCAGTGACGGCGTAACGCTCCGCCCGCCGGTCCACGACCACCAGCGTCCCGTCACGCGAGCCGTCACGAAGTGTGGCAAGCCGCACGGGTCCGACCATAGCACTCACCGTCACGCGTTACCGAGCGCGCCCTCCCACACCCCCCCAAAAATCCAGTAAACTACGGGATGCCCGGGCTCCCGAACGTACCGCCGCACCTCCGGCGCTTCGTCGTCGAGCAGGACTACTCGCAGTACACGGCGATGGACCAGGCCGTCTGGCGCTTCGTCCTCCTCCAGAACTACGCGCGCCTCGTCGAGACTGCGCACCCGGCGTATCGCGAAGGCCTCACCGCGACCGGCCTCTCCGTCGAGCGCATCCCGAGCATCGCCGAAATGAACGAGCGCCTCGGCCAGTTCGGCTGGGGCGCAGTCTGCGTCGACGGCTTCATCCCGCCGCGCGCGTTTCAAGAATTCCAAGCGCGCGGCCTGCTCCCGATCGCGGCCGACATGCGCACCCTCGCGCACCTCGTCTACACCCCTGCGCCCGACATCATCCACGAAGCAGCCGGCCACGCTCCCATCCTCACCGACCCCACCTATGCGGCGTACCTCCGCCGCATCGGCGAAATCGGCAAGCGCGCCTTCACCATCCCGGCCGAAGATCGCGTCTTCCAGGCCGTCTACAGCCTGAGCGAGGTCAAAGAGGATCCCAGCAAGAGCCCTGAAAGCATCGCGCGCGTCGAGCGCGAGCTCGACGCAGCGCTCGCGGGCGTCGTCGAACCGAGCGAAGCCGCCTGGCTCTCGCGCCTCTACTGGTGGACGGCCGAGTACGGCCTCGTCGGTACCCCCAAACGCTATCACCTCTACGGCGCGGGCCTCCTCTCCTCCTTGTGGGAAAGCCACAGCTGCCACGCGCGCGACGTCCTCAAGATCCCTCTCGACGAAACCTGCACCAAAGTCAGCTACGACATCACGCGTCCCCAGCCTCAGCTCTTCGTCGCCAAGAACTTCGAACACCTCCACGAAACCCTCGAGCGAGTCGCCAAGACCCTCGCTTGCAACATCGGCGGCGGCGTCGCGATCGGCCGTGCCGTCCAGAGCCGCGAGCTCGCGAGCCTGCGCTTCTCGTCCGGCGCGTGGGCCATCGGCATCCTCACCGAAGCCGGTCCGAACCCCTTCGAACCTGCGTGGCTGCGCCTCGAGGGCCCCGTCGCCTTCGCATGGGACGGCGTCATCCTCCGCGACGAACGGGCCACCCCACGCCAACCCGATCAATGGCTCATCACCGGGCCCCTGGCGGGCGGGATCGCCCTCCACGGCGCGAGCGACAACACCCTCGCGGGACTTTACGATGCCCACACGGGCCGGCACCACCTCCTCTTCGCGAGCGGCGCGGCGGTGGAAGGACGACTCTCGCGCGCCATCCGCGACGAAAGCGGTCGCGTCCTCCTCCTCCATTTTCACGACGTCCGCCTCACCCTCCCGGGTCGCGCCGTCTTCGACCTCCCCGAGTACCACCTCCTCGCGACGGGCGACTTCATCACGGCCGAGGCGGGCTCCGTCGACGCCCGCTACCACTCCCACACCGACTATCCCCACGTCCGCGTCCCGAAACCCCGCAACCTCCCTGAGCGCGAAGCGGCACTCCTCCACCTCTACGAAACCGGCTGGGCCAACCGCGCGCGCGAAGCGCAGACCGAGCTCCACGCCATCCTCGGCCGCGAATTCCCGCGTGAATGGCTCCTCCGCTGGAACCTCCTCGAAGACGCCCTGAAGCGCGGCGACTCACCGGACCTCGCGGCGACCCTTCGCCAGGAACTCGAAACACTCGAGGACGTCCACGAAAAGCGTGAACCCATCGCGACGGGGCTCGGATACCTGGCGAAACGATTTCCGGAACGCCAAACGTAACCCTGCTCCAGGCGGACGCCGTTTCGGCATTTCGCGCCGACCACGAAACTCACGGCGCGTACCGGCCGAGACATTCGGGGTGGACGACGCGTCCGACTCGTCGAAACCCGTTCGACTCCTCGACCGGCTCCAGAAAGAGCTCCGGGCGCGCCACTACAGCGAGCGCACCGAGCGAGCCTACGTAGCTTGGGCGCGGCGCTACATCCTCTTTCACGGCCGGCGGCATCCACGCGAGCTTGGGGCGAGCGACGTGCGGGCGTTCCTCGACGACCTCGTCGCCAGGCGGGTGAGTGCATCGACCCACCAGCAGGCGCTCTGCGCCATTGCCTTCCTCTACCGGCGAGCGCTCGGCATCGAACCGCAATGGCTCGAGCAACTCGCGCGAACCTGCGAAAGCGGTGCGCCTTCCCGTCGTGCTCACGCGCGAGGAAGTTCGCGCCGTCCTGGCGAAGATGCGCGCCACACCAAAACTGATGGCAGCCCTCCTCTACGGGGCCGGCTTGCGGCTCCTCGAGTGCGCGCGCCTACGCGTGAAAGACATCGACTTCGCGGCATCGCACATCCTGGTACGCGACGGCAAAGGCCGTAAAGACCGCGTCACCCTCCTCCCCGAGCGCTTAGTCGCGCCGCTCCGAGACCACCTCAATCGCGTTCGCGAACTTCACACCAGCGACCTGGCAGCGGGTGCCGGCAGCGTCCAACTCCCTGCGGCGCTAGCCGTGAAATATCCCGGAGCTGCGCGAAGCTGGGCCTGGCAATGGGTCTTCCCCGCGACGCGCCCCTACCGAGACGGGACCTCGGGCGAACTTCGTCGCCATCACCTCCACGAAACCGTCCTCCAGCGAACCTTCCACGCCGCCGTCCAAGCCGCGAACATCTCCAAACCTGCGACGTGCCACAGCCTCCGCCACAGCTTCGCGACCCACCTCCTCGAAGCCGGCTACGACATCCGCACCATCCAAGAACTCCTCGGCCACCGCGACGTCGCGACCACCATGATCTACACCCACGTCCTCAACCGCGGACCGCTCGGGGTCCGGAGCCCCATCGACTGACCCTTGCAGCCATTACCGGATTACACAGACCGGTCATTATAGCGATGAACTGCAAGATGCCGACGCAGCCGTTATCGGAATAGGCGGAACTGTCCATGCTGGGAAGGCCGGGCCCAGTACCTACAATCGACCTACCATGGGGGCTGGGCCAAGTCGAACCCGCGTACTTCTACATCGCGTCCTCAATGATCCTGAGTGTTCTTGCCACTGGGCTCTGCTCCGCGCATGCACAGATGGTCAAGGTGCATGCTCTGGTTATGGAGGCCGTTCATCGGATGCCCACGTCCACGTCGAGCGATCAGTTTGATGTGCGTGACATTGTGGACTCGCTTCTCGACTCAAGCTTCCTTCGCGTCGGACCGCTGGCAAGACTGCTTGGTGGTCGGTCGGGACTATTGCGTCACCGACCCCAGGGTCGAGGGCTGAGCATCCTCAGCGCTCTCTACTACGTCGCGCTCAAGTTCATAGGAACGGTCGTGTACGTGCTGTCGCCTGCTGGAGCGCTCGCCATTACTTGGTATGCTTTCGAAGCTGACGCGGTCGCCGTTGAGGTGGCCCGTCCGGCTGGGTCGTGGTTCATCAGAGCATGCGTGACGGTCGCTCTCTTCTCCACCGCCACCGTGCTGCTAGCGGAACTCCGCTACGTCCGGCAGCGGGTCGCAGAGCTGATCGCAAAGCCCAATGTGCCGCCGCTGCCCAACTCGGGTTTGCAGCAGACGCCGCCCTCGCTTCCGCTCGGACGGCGCAGCTGAAACCTGGTACGTTGGCCTGACCGGGAGCTCAGGCCGCGTTGCGACGACGCCGCGGCTTGACTTGGGCAAGTCCAATCCGAAGGCCGAAGGGTCTCAGCAGGCGCTCGAGCGTTTCTTGGGTCGGGTTGTGCTTCGGGTGAATCGCTCGAAGTACGTTCGGGCTCGGCATCCCGATCGTCTCGGCGAATTCCTTGACGCCCTTGGCGCGGATCACTTTGGCCAGTGCGGTCTTGAGCGGGATGCCGTCCTCCACCGCGGCCGTCAGAAACTCCCTTGCGAACTCCGGGTCCTGAAGGTCCTGCGCCAAGCCTTCGTTCCAATCTCTACTTCTTCGAGCCATGTCGCGTCTCCTTCAGGTAAGTCGCCCAGTACTGCTTCGCTTGCTGGATGTCCTTGCGTTGGGTGCCCTTGTCGCCTCCGAGTAGCAGGAGCACGAGCTCTGCGCCGCTCTTGCCGAAGTAGATGCGATAGCCCGGCCCGAACGCCAGGCGTGCTTCCCACACGCCATCGCCGACTTGCTTGTGATCGCCCAAGTTCCCCGACTCGAACCGCAGCACTCTGGCTTGTACCCGTGCCTTGGTTGCCCGGTCGAGCTCGTCCAACCAGTTTCGGAACGGACTCCGACCGCTGTCGTCGAGGTACTCACGAACGGTCAGCATGCATCCCGATTCATATCACAAACGATAAGTATTGCAACCATCACTACGCTGGACCGTTGCCTGCTCCAGATCCCAAGGCATGCTCGCCCAACGCTGCCGCTCGCGTCGGTGTGCTTCGCCACAGCCGCGGCCTTCCCATTCTTCACGTAGTCGCGAGCCTGCTCCAGCTCCGAACGTATGCGTTCACGATTTGGTCGCCGCGGGACCTGTCTGCAACGCGCAGGCCAACTCCGGCTTGCAGCAGACGAAACCCTCGCTTCGCTCGGCTTTCGCAGCTGAAGCCTGCTACGTTGGACAGTCGGGGAGCTGTCACGCTGAAGCTGAAAAGTCGTTCTGCGCCTGACAGCGTGCGCGCTTTCGAAATGAGTCATCACGAGACCAGCAGGTCTTCGCGTCCGGTGAACACCGCGCGCCGTCTGCTGAACCGTCATCGCAGCTCGCCCGGGTTTGGCACGTCCGGCGTCAGGCAAGGTTGTGGGACCGAGGAGCATCCGAGCCTGAGCTGTCGCGTCGACCGGAATGCTCCGGGAGCCATGCCGGTGACCGTGGCCCCGTGGCGAGCGCCGCTGTCCAACTCTGGTTTGCAGCAGACGCCGACCTCGCTTCCGCTCGGACGGCGCTGCTGAAACCTGGTACGTTGGGCAGACCTGGTGCGACCGCATCGATCGCAGACGTGTCACGGCCCTGGACGCTGATCTGGCAGGTCTTGTAGACTGTCTCTTGCCGGGACGCGCGTCATCCGGCCCTTGGCAGGTCACGCATTGGACGGAGAATTGGGACGTTGTTCGAGGGACTTGCTCGTCGCTATGCCGTTTGGCGGTATCGGGCCGTGCTGCCACGGGCGCTCGTCCGTCGCTACGGTAGAAACCCCGGCTACACCCCCGCCCAGGTCCTTGCGACGATTCGCGCTCAGGGTCTGAGTCAGCAGTACGCGGCCTATGCGTGTGCGCTGTTCTGCTCGAAGCGTGCAGTCCGAGCACATGTCGCGAGAGAGACCGAGCGCCTGACCTTCGACAATCCGGCAGGTATTTCCACTGCCGCCTTGCTCGGGTCCTCCCTCTTGTTCGAATACGACAACCTGCGTGCCGAGGTCGGTGCGCCCTCACGCTCTGGCGACGCGTCGGACCTATCCGCATGGGGCGACAGCGGCGGCGCGTCTGACTTTGGCTGGGACGGCAGCTCGGAAGGCGGCGGTGGTTCGGATGGTGGTGCCGGTAGTGGCGGAGACGCGAGTCAGTAGGCGGTTGGGGTCCCCGGTGAGTAGGTTCTGGCTTGCGTGCAGAAGGGAAGGTCCATGACCGACACTCTGCAACCGACCGTTGCGTTCGGGCACTCCCGGATCGCTCGCTGGCAACGCAGGAGCAACGGGCTGCCCAACTCAGGGTTTGCAGCTGTCGGGCTTGCTTACTGCGAAGTTGCCGCTTCGAAGTCATGGTTGAATACCACGACTTCGGTCTTGCCCGCCATCGCCTCGCGATGGTCTGATAGCGCCCGCAGCTGAAACCCAAATCGTTGGGCGGACACGGTGATGTCAGACGAGCAGCGCAAGGACGACGACCGTCTGGCCGCTTACCTTGAGCGACACGGACTTGTGTCGGCGATGAACGACACTAAGTGGCGCGAAGTCATCGCGTGCTTGCAGGGCATGTCCGGTTTTCATATCGAGTTCCGCGTGCGTTGTGTCAGGGACCCATCGGATGTCGCGCCGTCACGAGAGCGCTCGTTCCCCTGGCATGTCCCGACCTACAAGCACATCGAGTGGCTTGAGATCGACCCGATCGTCCGCTCGCAAGCAGGCGCTGTGGACCCCGGGCGTGCTGAGGATTTCACCGCCCGCCTCGTCGCCGCGTTGAAGGCGATCCCTGTGCCCATCTCACTCGAGGATGGCTACCTAAGAATCTGGGGCTACTACCGCCCGGGTACGGCGCCCGGGTTTTGCTGACCCGC
>DASXWF010000766.1:0-4613 GCA_036503835.1 Polyangiaceae bacterium
CGCGACGTGAAAGCTCGTTCCGGAAGGCGGCGGGAGCGTCCTGGCTGCTTCCCGCCGGGGAAGTGATCCCGACGCTTGGTCTCGGTTGTTTTCGGGGCCCCAGCCCCGAAAACGGGTTTTCGAAACTGGACCTCTTTGTCCTGACCTGGAGCCTCAAGGGCTCTAGAGGAAGAAGTCGGGTACGAGCTCGCTGCCCGGGGTCACGGCGTAGCGATCGAGATCGGTCACCCCTGCTTCGCGCAAAGCCTCCTCGTCGATGAAGAAACGTCCCGTCGTTTCGCGGCTGTTCCGTGTCAGGATCGCGTGCGCCGCATCGGCCACGATCTCGGGCTTGCGGGAGCGCGCGACGAGCGGAGCGCCGCCCAGCAGGTTTTCGACCGCGGCCGTCGCGATCGCCGTGCGCGGCCAGAGGCCGTTCACGGCCACGCCCTTCGAGCGGAGCTCCTCGGAGAGTCCGAGCACGCACAGGCTCATGCCGACCTTCGAGAGCGTGTACGCGAGGTGCGAGGCGTACCAGCGCGGCTCGAGCGTGGGAGGCGGCGCCAGCATCAAGATGTGGGGGTTCTGCGCCTTCAGGAGGTGCGGGATGCACAGCTTCGAACAGAGGAAGGTGCCCCGGGCGTTGACCTGCTGCATGAGATCGAAGCGCTTCATCTCGGTGGCCAGCGTGCTCGTGAGCTGAATCGCGCTCGCGTTGTTCACGAGCACGTCGATGCCCCCGAAGCGCTCGACCGCGGCAGCGACCGCGCTCGCCACCTGCTCCTCGTGCCGCACGTCCGCGACGCAGGCGAGAGCCCGTCCGCCGGCCGCCTCGATCTCGCGCACGGTTTCGTGCACGGTGCCCGGAAGCTTCGGGTGGGGGGTGTCGGTCTTGCCGAGCACGACGACGTTGGCGCCGTCCCGCGCCGCGCGCAGGCCGATCGCCTTGCCGATGCCGCGCGTGGCGCCCGTGATGAGAAGCGTCTTGCCGGCCAGGGTCATGGAGAGCGAGGATACTCCCAGAACTCCGATTTGATCTCGCTCTGCTTCGTGTGCCTCGGAAACATCTGCCGCTCGCCGATCGCGGAGGGCGTAATGCGCCATCTCGTCGCGGACGCGAAGCTCGGCGATCGTATCAGCGTGTCGAGCGCCGGGACCGCCGGCTATCACAGCGGCGAGCCGCCGGACCGGCGCGCCTGCGCCTGCGGCAAGCGGCGCGGGGTGCCGGTCGACGGCCGGGCGCGGCAGTTCCAGCGTTCGGACTGGCAGCGCTTCGACTACGTGCTCGCCCTGGATCGCTCGAACTACGACGACCTCCTCGAGACGCTGCCCGGCGCGGAGTACCGATCGAAGCTCCACCTCCTGCGATCGTTCGATCCCGACTCGCCGTCCGGCGCGTCGGTGCCGGACCCCTACTACGGCGGTGACGAGGGGTTCGACGAAGTGATGGACCTGTGTTTCTCCGCGTGCCGCCCCTTGCTCGAGCGGCTCCGGCGCGAGCACGGACTTTGACCGGGCTCGGCCGGGCGCTCGAAGCGGCCCTCGAGCAGGCGCTCGGCGCGCGGGTTTCCCGCAGCAGCCGGCTTTCGGGCGGTGATATCAACGACGCGTTCGAGATCGCGCTCTGCGACGGCCGGCGCGTGTTCGTGAAGACGAATCGCCAGGCACCGGACGGTATGTTCGCCGCCGAAGCGCGCGGCCTCCGATGGCTCGCGAGCGCCGGGTCGCTGCGCGTGCCGCGCGTGCTCGCCGTTTCCTCCGGTGGCGCGGAGGGTGGCGCGGAGTTTCTCGCGCTCGAGCTGCTCGACCCTGCACCGCGCCGCGCGTGCTTCGACGAGGAGCTCGGGCGCGGTCTCGCGGCGCTCCACGCCTCGGGCGCGCCGAGCTTCGGCCTCGATCACGACAACTTCATCGGCTCGCTGCCGCAATCGAACCGCTCGCACGCGACCTGGCCGGAGTTCTTTCGCGCAGAGCGCCTCGAACCTCAGCTGCGCCGGGCGGAGCGGGAGGGGCGCGTCGGCTCGTCCCTGCTACGAGCGTTCGACCGGCTCTACGGGAAGTTGCCGGAGCTCGTCGGGCCGCCGGAAGCTCCCGCGCGCCTCCACGGCGACCTCTGGGGCGGCAACCTCCACGTCGACGAGGCCGGCGCCCCGTGCCTGATCGACCCGGCCGCCTACGCGGGCCATCGCGAGGTCGATCTCGCCATGATGCGGCTTTTCGGAGGCTTCAGCGAGCGCGTGTTCGCGGCGTACGCCGAAAGTCACCCGCTCGCGCCAGGACACGCCGAACGCGTGCCGCTCTACCAGTCGTACCCCCTGCTCGTGCACGTGAACCTATTCGGAGGGGGGTACGCGCGGTCGGTCGAGGCCGTGTTGGCGCGCTACGTCTGAGCGCCGACTCCAGCGTTGTGAGCTCGGACGCTAGTCGCGGCACGCCTTCGACGCGGTCTCGTACTTCTCGTTCGCAGTCTTCAGCGCGGCGGTCATGATCGCGAAGTTGTCGCGCGCGAAGTAGTTGTTGAAGGTCCGGTTGGTCTCTTCGCGCGCCGGATCGGCCGTCTTCCAGGTGATCTTTTCGAAGGCGAACGACTTGAACACCATGTCCGACTGCGACTCGATGGACGTGAACGTCTTCACGTGCTCGGCCTTCTTCGGCTCCGGCAGGTCGTCGAACCCGAGCCAGCCTTTGAGCTTCGCCTGGCCGGCCTGATCCATGATGGTCTTCCAGGAGTCCGAGGCGGCGAGGCGCGCCTTCGTGCACTCCTCGCCCTTGCCGCAGCCGAGAGCCGCCAGCGCCATCGCCACGCAACAAAACCGCCTGGGTCCCATCGAAGGGCGAAGTATACCACCCCCCCGCCGGAGCGTCTCCCCGCGCGCGAAACCGGTGGATCCGCGAGGGAGTGCGATGGATCCGGCTCCGAAGGCCGGAAATCCTAGCCAGGAAAGATTGCAGGGACGCGCCAAATCGACGACGCTACCCCGCTCCCGGGCGCGTTTCTCCCCAACCATGGCCCCCCCTCCCCGTACTGCCCCGCCACTCGGCCAGGGCACCGTTGTCAACGATCGCTACGAGATCCGTCAGAGCCTCGGGAAGGGCGGCATGGGCGAGGTCTTCCTCGCCTACGATCGGACGACGCAGCAACCGTCCGCGCTCAAGGTCGTGCGCGAAGAGTCGCGCATGCCCGGCGACGACGAGGCGCTCCGTCAGGAGCTGTTGCTCGCGCGCTCGGTGAGTCACCCGAACGTCTGTCGCGTGCACGACCTCGCGCCGAGCCCCTGGGGTCCGATTCTGGTGATGGAACACATCGCCGGTCAGACGCTCCATACGCACATCCGCAGGCGCAAGGCGCAGGGCGGCTACACCGCCGACGAGTTCCGCAAGATCGCGAGCGAGACGGCGGCGGGCCTGGCGGCGATCCACGCCCAGGGTCTCGTGCACGGCGATTTGAAGCCGGGCAACGTGATGGTGACGACCGATCGCGCCATCATCCTGGACTTCGGCTTCGCGCAGGAACGCGCGCGCCTGAGCGCCCGCCGCCCCGGTGCCCCGCCCGACGGCGGAACCCCGAATTACATGGCCCCCGAGCGCCTGCGATCCGGGGGCGCGAGCCCCGAGGACGACATGTACGCGCTCGGCCTTACGCTCTGGGAAATGTGGACCTGCCGCGTCCCGGAGCCCGGCTATCGCCCGCGCGCGAAGCCGATGCGCTCGCAGATCATGTTCGACGTGCCCTCGTCGCTCTCCGTCGACGAGATCAAGCAGATCTATCGTTGTCTGAACGACGACCCTGCGACGCGCGCCCCCGCTCGCCACCTGCGCTTCTTCAATCCTACCTCGCTCACCACGAGCCAGGTCCAGATCCCGCGCGAGCGCATCAACCCCGGTGCGCCCCCCGGCCGCGGCGCGAGCGAGGTGTTCGTGCCCGGCGCGCAGTCGCTCCTCGTCACCTACTCGGCGAACGCGCCGGACGCCGCGGGGACCATGTTCTCGCTCGGCAAGCCGACGATCACGATCGGCCGTCGCGCCGGGCAGGACATCGTCATGCCCGAGCCGACGGTCTCGGGTTCGCACGCTCTGTTGCGCTGGCAGGCCGGCTCCTGGTCGATCGAGGACACGGGCAGCACCAACGGGACGTTCGCGGACCACAGCTACGACCGCAAGCAGACGATCGCGCTGCTTCACGGCGCGGAGATCCAGCTCGGCGAATCGCGCGTGAAAATCGTGAGCTTCCCGGACGGCTCTCCGCAGCACGAACGGGCCCGGGCGTATCTCGCGCGGCGTGACGGTTTGACGGGGCTTCTGACGCGGGACCAGCTGGTGCGCGCCCTCGAGGACGATCGCGCCTTCGCAGAATGGTCGGGCGTGCCGCTCTCGGTGGCGCGCTACCAGGTGCGCGGGCCGAACCGGCACGTGAGCGATCGCCCCGCCATCCTCGAGATGCTCGCGCTGCGGCGCGCGGCGCAGCGCGTCGTCGAGCTCACCGAGATGCTGCTGCTCAGCCTGGTTCCGGTGACGGGCGGACGAACCGGGCCGCTCAAATTCGCCGTGGCGATGACGGGTCCGAGTCTCGACGAGGCTCGCAACGTGGTCGAGCAGGTGGTCTCTCAGGTGCAGGGCCTGATGCCCGAGTCGCT
>DASXWF010000767.1:0-4764 GCA_036503835.1 Polyangiaceae bacterium
CGAAGAAGTTCGTCACCTCCTGCACGTCCTGCAGATCCATGAAGGAGAGCGGGTTCTTCGTGCCGTAGCGCGCCGCCAGGCCGAGCGTCGCGAGCCGCTGGTCCGCGCAGAACTCGAGGTACTGCCGCACGTCACCGACCGAGAGCCCGGCTACGCCGCCCCCGAGCAGGTCCTCGGCGAATTGCGTCTCGGCGTCGATCGCCTCCTCGAGCATCGCGTAGATCGAGCGCTCGAATTCGGCGTCGAAGAGCGCCGGCTCCTCGCGCCGCACGGTGCGCACGACCTCGAACGCGAACGCCATGTGCGAGCTCTCGTCGCGGAACACCCAGCTCGTCCCGGCGGCGAGACCGTGCAGGAGGCCGCGCGAGCGCAGGAAGTACACGTACGCGAAGGCTCCGAAGAAGAACAAACCTTCGATGCAGGCGGCGAAGCAGATCAGGTTCAAGAGGAACTGCTTGCGTTGTTCCGGCGTCTCGAGCCGCAAGAGGCCGTCGGTCGATTCCAGCCAGCGCAGGCAGAAGTCGGCCTTCTTGCGGATCGACGGGATGTTCTCGACCGCCGCGAAGGCGCGTGTCCGCGCGGCCGGATCCGGCACGTACGTGTCGAGCAGCGTCAGGTAGAACTGCACGTGGAGCGCCTCCTCGTAGAGCTGCCGCGAGAGGTACATGCGCGCTTCGGGAGCGTTCAGGTGCCGGTACAGCGTCAAGACGAGGTTGTTCGCGACGATCGAGTCGCCGGTCGCGAAGAACGCGACCAGGCGCTCGATCAGGTGTCGTTCGGCCGGGGTCATGCGCGACGCGAGGTCGCCGATGTCGGTCGCGAAATCGACCTCCTCGACGCTCCAAGTGTTCTTGATGGCGTCCCGGTACATTTCGAAGAATGCGGGGTACGCCATGGGGCGCAGCGTGAGACAGAGCCCGGGATCGAGCAGGCGGGCCGGACGCGCGACGGAGCTCATTGGCACGCCTCGCACGTCTCGGGGTTCTCGAGCGAGCAGCTCACCGCCGCCTCGTCGCTCGCCACGGCGGGAGGCGCCGGGGTCCAGCCGCGCTCGGCGTGCGGATCGGCGACGAGCGGTGGCTCGGGCAGAGTCGAGACGGTTGCTTTCGCGATGCGCGTCGCCGGACGCGAGCGAAGGTAGTACGTCGTCTTGAGCCCGCGCTGCCAGGCGTAGAAGTACATCGACGAGAGCCGCCCGATGTTCGGGTTCTCGACGAACAGGTTCAACGATTGGCTCTGGTCGATGAAGGCGCCGCGGTCCGCCGCCATATCGATCAGCGAGCGCATCGGAATCTCCCAGGCCGTGCGGTAGATCGCGCGCAGCTCCGCCGGGATTTCCTCGATGCCGTCGAGCGAGCCCTCGCCGAGCTTGAGCTGGTTGCGAATCTCCTCGGTCCAGAGCCCGAGCTCCTGCAGCTCCGCCACGAGGTAGCGGTTCACTTGCAGGAAGTCGCCCGAGAGCGTCTCGCGCTTGAACAGGTTCGAAACCTGCGGCTCGATGCACTCGTAGCAGCCCGCGATCGAAGCAATCGTCGCCGTCGGCGCGATCGCGACGAGCAGCGAATTCCGAAGCCCGTGCTCGCGCAGCCGCGCCCGGAGCGCCTGCCAGCGCGCCCCGTCTTCGGGAACCACCGACCAGGCGTCGAACTGCAAGAACCCTTCGCGGGCTCGGGTTTCGGCGAACGCCGCGTGCGGCCCCTTCTCGCGCGCGAGATCGATCGACGTGGAGAGCGCCTCGAAATAGATCTCCTCGGCGATGCGGCGCGAGAGCTCGCGCGCGGCCGGAGCGTCGAACGGCAGCCGCAGCTGAAAGAACACGTCCTGGAGTCCCATCACGCCGAGCCCCACCGGCCGCCAGCGTTCGTTCGAAGCGCGCGCGGTCGGGATCGGATAGTGGTTCAGGTCGATGACGCGGTCGAGCTGGCGGACGGCCGTCCGCACCGTGCGCGCGAGCTTCTGGAAATCGAACGCCGGCTTGCCGTCGTCGCCGCGGCGCAGGTGCCGCCCGAGCTGAATCGAACCGAGGTTACAGACGGCGGTTTCCTGCTGGGAGGTGACCTCGAGGATCTCGGTGCACAGGTTCGAGAGGTGCACGGTGCGGCCGGGACCCACCTGGTTGCAGGTGCGGTTGCTGCGATCCTTGAACGTCATCCAGCCGTTGCCGGTCTCGGCCAGCGTGCGCATCATGCGCGCGTAGAGCTCGCGCGCCGGCAGCGTCTTGGTCGCGAGCCCCGCGCGCTCCGCGGCCTCGTACGCGCGCTCGAACTCCTCGCCGTAGAGATCGGGCAGCTCCGGCACGCGCTTCGGATCGAACAGGCTCCAGCTCGCGTCCGCCTCGACGCGCCGCATGAACAGGTCCGGCACCCAATTCGCGAGGTTCAGGTGGTGCGTGCGACTGTCGTGATCGCCGGTGTTGTCGCGCAGCTGCAGGAACTCCTCGACGTCGGCGTGCCAGGGCTCGAGGTACACGGCGCAGGCGCCCTTGCGCTTCCCTCCCTGGTTGACCGCGGCCACCGACGCGTCGAGCGTCTTCAGCCACGGCACGATGCCGTTCGAGTGCCCGTTGGTGCTCTCGATCAGCGAGCCGCGCGAGCGCACGCGGTGATACGCGATGCCGATCCCGCCCGAAAATTTCGAGAGCTCCGCCACGTCCGCGTAGCGCTGATAGATGGTCGACAGGTGATCCGCCGGCGAGTCGAGCAAGAAGCAGCTCGAGAGCTGCTCGCGCCGCGTCCCCGAGTTGAAGAGCGTCGGCGAGCTCGGCAGGTACTCGAGCCGCGAAAATAGCTCGTAGAGCTCGAGCGCCTCCGCGACGCCTTCGGACAGCGAGCACGCGACGCGCAGAAAAAATTGCTGGGGCGTCTCGAGCACAGAACGCTCGGTCGGGTGCTTCAACAGGTAGCGGTCGTACAGCGTCCGCAGCCCGAAATACTCGAACTCGCGATCGCGCTCCGGCACGATCGCGTCGTTCAGCTTGCGCGCGTTCGCCCGCACGAACTCCGCCACGCGCGCGTTCACGAGCCCGAGCGCGTGCTGGGCCGCCACCGACTGCGAGAACGCGTGAACCTCGCGCCCGCGCACCTCCTTCTCGATGAACGTCGACAGCAGTCGCGCCGCGAGCTTGCCGTACTCCGGCTCCTCGACGATCAGCGCCGCGGCCGTCTGGATCGAAAGCTGATCGAGCTCGCGCGTGCTCGCGCCGTCGTAAAGCCCGCTGATCGTCCGCGTCGCGACCCGCATCGCGTCCACGCGCAAGAGCCCGCCGCACGAGCGGCTCACCGCGCGCACGATCTTGTTCAAGTCGACGCGCTCGCTCGAGCCGTTGCGCTTCTTCACGCGCATGCTCGTCGCCGCCGTCTCCCCGTCCTCGTTCTTCTCCCTGGGCCTCGAAAACGGCACTTGTCCGTTCCCGGTGATGGATTCGCTCAACATGGACTGCCTCCGCGCGCGACGTCTTCCGAGCCGCGCTTCCCGAACGCCCACCCGAGAGGCGTTCGAGTCAGACCGGCGACGGAATCGAACCCGGCGCCGGGTATCGGCAGGTCTTCGGACTCACGAGCCCTTCCGGCACCAGGCCGGATTCCTACTGTCCACTGCTTCCCGGAACCGGAATTGGTCCCAGTGCTGGCCGTGGGGTTCGTTCTCGCTCACCGCTGCGGGGCAGTCCCGGAATCTCACCGGGTTCCCTTTAACCTGAGCAGGGGCTCAGGTCACCGACACGAAGGACAACATATTGGGGTCCTGACCCAGGTGTCAACCCAATCTATTGTGGTCCATGCAAGTGCTTGTTTGTGCAGGGCTTATCAGGCGTTCAGCCCGCGGGCTCTCAGCGCGGCGATGATCCGCGCCGCCGTCCGTGACGGAATCCGGCCGAAACGGGAGCAACGGCGTCAGCGAGACGATGCCCCGGCGAGCTCCCGTTTGAGCGACCGGTCGAACACGAACGTACCGAAGGGCACGACGGAACTCAGGAGAGCCAGCCCCCAGCGCCGAGCCGGCCACTCCCGCTCGAGCACCACCCGAAGTAGCGACCAGACAAAACCCAAAAAGAGCAGACCGTGCGCCATCCCCACGACGCGAACGGCCAGCGGCATCCCCGCCCAGTACTTGAGCGGCATCGCGAAGAACAACAGCAGCACGAACGAAAGCCCTTCCAGAAACGCCACCCAGCGGAATCGTCGCAGCTCGCTCATGGGCTGACCCTAGCGCGACCAGCTCACGGCGCCCGCGGCTCGCCATCCCGAAGATTTCAGGCTCACGATCACCACCCTCTCCCGATCGGTGCGCACCGAATCCCCGCAGGGTCACCCCCCCCTTGCGGCCGGTCCCGGAGAAGCCTTCCCCCAGCATCGCCGGGCGTCTCGTCTACGCCAGCGCCTCCGGGACCGGCCCCCCCTGGCGAAATCCTCACCCGAGGTGAGGTGGGTCGGAGTCGAGCAGATTGCACGCTCCGACACCGAGCAGAGTCACCACCCAGAGCCATTCACCCTTCGGTGCCCACGATCCATTCAGGACTCTGATTGGGTGGTGGAAGGCAGAATTCTAACGCCGGTCCCTTCAGCGAACCCCGAATAGAACGTCCACCCGCCGTCCGTGGACGGAATCCGGCCACTGCCGATGGAAACGATCCGCGCGGGCTTGCGCCTCGGCCCGACGACCTAAGAGCAAGAGCGCATCGATCGCCACGACTTCCCGCTCTTGAGCAAACGCTCCGCCAGGGAACTTTCGCTCGTGATCGCCCGCGAGGACCAGGGCCTTTCGCGG
>DASXWF010000768.1:0-10722 GCA_036503835.1 Polyangiaceae bacterium
TCTCCTCGGTCAGATATTTTAGGTTTTCTGAAGCCGTACCCGGCCGCGGGGTCGGCGATGACTGGTCTCGGCCCTTCTCGGGACGCACGAACGGCCGGAAGTCCACGGCAGGGGACGGAGCCCGCGCTCGGTGGGGACGGCTTGCTCCGTTTTCAATACCAGAGCTCGAACGCGCCGCTCACGTGGAGCAGGGCGAGCCTGTAGAGCGTGCCGTCGTAATAGCGGTATTGGCCCGTGGGGATCGTCGAACATCCGGGTGCGCATCGAGTCGAGCACCGCCGGCGCTTCGCTCGTGTAGTCGTACTTGCCGGTGCTACCCCAGCGCTTGTTCGCGAAGATCAGCGCGGTCGCGAAGATGTAGAACCGCTTCAGTTCGGAGCGAGCACCCCCAACGCAGAAAGGCCATGGAGCCTTGCGGACTCCATGGCCTTTGCCGTCTCGTTACCGGCGTTTGTTACTGACTGACGAAGGTCGTCACGCTCATCGCGGGCAGGGATGCAGGGAGCGAGCCTCCCGTGACGGCGACAGCAGCCCCTGCCGCCCAGTTTTCGTTAGCACTGGTGACGTGGGGAACCATCATGGCGGGCGCCGTTCCGCCGGAGATGGCGATAGGCACGGTCGCGGCCGCGTTCGTCTCGTTGATCGCCACGATGACGAGTTCGCCGCCGTCACCCTTGTAGGCTGAAACCAGGACCTTGTCCGGTGAGGGGCCGGCGACCCGGACCGCGTGGAAGACGTCGGGACGGATGAACCGGCTGAAGTTGCCCATGGTGAAGTAACGCTTGGCCGGGGTGGCGTTGGCGGAGTCGTTCTGAAGCAGCGCCAGGCCTTCGTTGTCACCGTTGTAGTAGTCTTTGTACCACCAATAGAGCCAGGCCGAAGCCTCGCCGATGGTCAGGGCCGAGTGAATCCAGCGAGCGACCGCAACACCGTTGTTGATGTCCTTCGAAGGCCCCTGCTCCGGCCAGTGGAGCACGCCGGACATTTCGGTCTGCCAGACTTCCTTGTCCCGAACGCCACCATTGACGTCGGCCGGCCACGCATACCCGACCTGCGATTCGTACTCGTGCACGCCCATGATGTCGAAGGCGGCCCACGCGGCTGGGTCTGCGGCCAGCCAGTGACCGTAGTTATAGCCGTCGCCGTCCGCGCATTGACAAGTTGCCTCTTTGACGGGATCGATCGTGTTCGAGTAGCACCCGCACCCGAGGGGATCGGAGCTGTCGTAGCCTCCACCCGGTGCGCCCGGTACTCCCTTGGTCGTGGGCGAGAGATTGCTCCACACATGGATCCACAAGGACGCCTCGGGAGCGATCATCTGCACACCAGGAGCGTCGGAGTCGAAGATCGGCCCGGCCACCTTGGCGAATGCCGCCAACTCTTTGCCGGTGTAGACCATCGATGGGTACGCCACAGTCAGTGGTGGATTGCAGGGCCTCCCCTGATTTGCATCACACGATGCAAAGTCGGTCTCGTTCCCGATCGACATCGCGTAGAGACCGTTGTCTTTCGCATATTTGGCGATCAGTTTCGCCCAGTCGTCGTAGTACTCCGGCTTCAGGTGCCCACCGCCGTTGACGGCGTTGTTGGTCTTCCACGATGCCTGGGCACTCCAGCACGAGCCGATGACTCGGGCGCCGAGGCTCTTCACGGTTTCCCAACCGCTGGCGACATCTCGATGACCGCCGGTTTCGGTCATTCCGATGCGCAGGATGGAGAGTCCGAGCGCGTTGTTGCCCTCGAGAGTGAAAAGCTGGTTCCAGGGAAGCGCCTGGCCATCCGTAATGGTCGCGTTGAGGCCGAAGCCACGGATGATCTGGCGGACCTGATCGAGCTGCACGGTGAGCACGTCAGGGTTGCCGCCTCCGCCGGTACCTCCACCGGCGACTCCGGTGCCGCCCGTGCCGCCGGACCCGCCGGCCGGCGTGCCGCCGGACCCGCCAGCCGGTGTGCCGCCGGTTCCGCCCGGACTCGTGCCCGCGGATCCCGCCGGATTGCCGGTACCGGCGGTGACAGAGCCGCCTACTCCGGGGGTGCCGCCAACTCCCGGCGTGCCGGCGTTCGCAGCGCCGCTGCTCCCTGACGTCGTGCCGGAGGTGCCGCTGCCTGCAGTCCCCGCGGTCGCGTTGGTCCCCGCAGTGGAATTCGTGCCTGCCGTGCCGGAGGTGCCGCTGCCGCCCCCGTCATCGTCGGCGTCGTTCTTGTCCGTCGAGCAGGCCCAAACCAGGAGCCCGCTGGCCAAAATCAAGGCAGGAAATCTTACTTTTTGCACGTCAACCTTCCACGTCTAGAGGGAGTCGCAGGCCACCCGGCCCTCGTCCGCAGCGAGCGCCGGCCTGGGACAAGGGTACGACCTTGGGTAGCACAAATCACTACAGCATTCCCCGAAGCATTCCCGGAAGACGGCGGGCAGATCGGACTTTATAGAAAAACCTCCCAGTCCACGCTCATGCCGGCGCGCACCCGGACCGGCTCGACGCATTGCGCGGAAGAATCTCGCACGGCAGGAATTAGAGCGAACTTGGGGGACTCTGGAGCAGTCACGCGTAGGTTCGTGTCGAGGCGCGCCTGATCGGCGCTGGCGGCATGGGCAAGGTGTACGAGGCCGAGCAGGTCGAGCTGCTCCGCATCGTGGCGCCCAAGTTCCTGAAGCTCGAGTCGCCCGCGAGACCCGGGCGCGCAAGAGCTTCGCCCGCGCGGCGCGCGTCTCGGCGCGGCTCGAGCACGAGAACATCGTGAGCTCGTTCGCCCACGCGGCGGGTGTGGTTCATCGGGATCGAAGCCGGAGAACGTGATGCTGACGCGGCACGCCGACGCCAACCTGCTGGTGAAGATCCTCGACTTCGGCGTCGCTCGCTGGTCGAGGACGACGGCGAGCCGCTCACGAACACCGACGCGACGCTCGGCACCGCCGCGTACATGTCATCGGAGCTGGCGCGCGGAGACCGCCGTGATCCGCGCGACGATCGCGCTCAGCCTTTGGCGACTTTGGTCACGGTCTCCCAGGTGCGGGTCGTGACGTCCTTACCGAAGGTCTTCTCGATCAGGGTCATGAAGACGGCGCCGCGCGGACTCTGAACGTAGACCGTGAACACTTCGTTGCCTTGCAGGCGCAAGATGCGCGCGCCATGGACCTCGAGCGGCAGTCGCAGCTTCGCCTTCGGCGCCGTCTTCAAGAACGTGACGACACGCTTCGCGCCCTTGGCGAGTCGGACCTTCGCGAACGGGTCCGACGCGAGCAGGCGGTCGAGCTGGTCGACGGCGCGAACGATGACGGGAAACGTGCGCCCGAGACCCTTTTCTATGGCCGACTCGCAAGTCCGTTCGAGAGTCCGCCCGCTCGCGCGCGGCGCACTGAAGACCACATTGCCACTCGAGAGCAGCGTCCTCACGTCCCGGAAGCCGGCCGCCTCGAAGCAGGCCTTGAGCGCCGGCATCTTGCAGTTCATGGGGCTGACGCCGCGGAGAAATGCCGCGTAGCGACGGGTCGCGGGCCGGGCGGCACGTTTCGGCTTCGGTTCGGCGGGTCGGCGGTTCACGGGTGCCTCGAAAAATCCGATCCCGTTATCCCAAAAAGCCGGTCGCCGTCCCACCCACCTTTCGAGGGGACCGCCTTTCCCAGCCCGAGCCCACCCCGAATGAACGACGCCACCCCCTCTTGTCCCCGCTGTCAGAACGACGTCTTCGAACGAGCCCACTACTGTGTTCGCTGCGGCTGCGCCCTCGACGGGCGCTCCCGGACGCCCAGCAAGCTGCTCGCCGCTCGCCCTTCCGGTTCCTATTCTGAGACGAGCGAGAGCGTCCCGACTGCGAACGCCCCCTCGCACGCCAGCATGCGCGATACCGTCAGGCTCGGACGCGCGGCCCGCCGCCCCGCGGGCTAGCGAACTTAACGCTCGGCGTCCTCCCTCACGATCTTCTTCGGGTCCTTGTCCTCCCGAAAGCCCTGGAAGGACCCGTGCCGGACGTGTCCGCCCTCGGTCCACTCCCCGAAGGCGACCTCACCGGCGAGCACCGGCTTCACCCAGTGGGCGTTCCGAGCGATCGCGCCGGGCGGCCGTGGATCGAAGGGACACGCCTCCGATTCGATCGCCTCGAGCTTGCGTCGCACGCCGGCCAGAAACTTCGGCGTGAACCCCGGTCCGGTCCCCACCTTCCCTGCAAAACGCAGCGCCTTGCCCGCGTAGTAGCCGATCAGGAGCGCGCCGATGCCGGCGCGCGATCCCTGGGGATCGGTGAAGCCACCGATCACGAACTCCTGGCGCTTCACGCATTTGATCTTGAGCCAGTCGCCGTTCCGGCCGGGCCGGTGCGCGCGATCCCGGCGTTTCGAAACGATCCCTTCCCCGCCGAGCTCGCACGCGCGCCGAAACACCGTCGGCCCGTCGTTGTCGAAGTGCGCCGAGTAGCGGAGGACTCCGGGCTTTCGAGACCTCAGCAGCTTCTCGCAGCGGGCCTTGCGCTCTTCGACGGGCAGCGCTGCGATGCTTTCGCCGTCTAGATGGAGAAGGTCGAACACGAAGTACGCGAGCCCGTCGCGACTCGCTCCCGAGAAGGCGTTCTGCAAGCCCTGGAAGCTGGTCCTTCCGTCCGGGAGTACGATCGCGACCTCTCCGTCGAGCAGGGCCTCGCGCACCTTCAAGCGCTTGGCCGCTTCGACGACCTCCGGGAAACGCGCGGTCCAATCGTTCCCGCGCCGGCTCTCGAGCGTCACCTTCCCTCGCTCGATGAAGCAGCCGATGCGGTAGCCGTCGTACTTCAGCTCGTGCAGCCACTCCGGCCCGCTCGGCGCGCGATCCACGAGCGTAGCGAGCTGCGGGCGGTATTTCGGGAGAGCCACCGTGACCAGTGTTGCGCGGCCGGCGGCGGAACGCTCATCACAGCGCTCCGCCGAACCAGCCGCGCCACATTGTCAGCTCTCGAACGAGCAGCTCAGAAGCGATCGCGACTTCCGCGCCGACTTCCGCCGCCGCCCTTGCGACCACCGCCACCGCCGTGGCCGCCGCCGCCGCCCCGGAAACCGCCGCCACCGCCGCCACCACCACCACCACCACGCGGACGCTCCTGCGCCTCATCCACGCGGATCTGACGGCCGTCGATTTCGGCGCCGTTGAGCTGCGAGATGGCGTTCGCGGCGGCCTTGCCGTCGGCCATCGTGACGAAGGCGAAGCCACGCGGCTGGCCGCTCTCGCGATCGACGGGCAGCGCTACTTCGACCACCTCACCAGCAGCCGCGAACGCGGCCTCGATCGTCGCCTGAGTGGTACTGAACGAGAGATTTCCTACGAAGAGACGATTTCCCACGGGACCTTTCGGCTCGGTTACTCGAGCTTCGTGCGGGACATCAGCCGAACCACCGATGGAGCCGCACTCACCGAGGGAACCGTCGAAAACGTGCGCCCGGCCGGGCACGCCGCGTTCGAGCGCCGATCCTAGTCTCCTCCGGCGCGCAAAGCAAAACGACTCGACGCGTCGCCCATGGACCCCCGATCTTTCCCGGCGGGGAGCGTCACGCGAGCCGGATTTCGAACGCCAGCGTGGAGGGGCCCGAAGCCACGCTTGCTTGCTTCGGGCTCGAGAGCTATAGCGTGGGCACAATCCGTTTTCGGTCAACCGCCGACTGCTCTCTCGGTTCGCGAGAGCGCAGAAGTCGCCCCTTCGGCAGCGACCCGCGAAGGCGAAGCGGTCAAGCCTGCATCCGGACCAGGGCGTCCGACCCCCGAGCCCAACGTTCGAAGCATCGGACGGCGCGGGAGCGATACGAAACACTCGACCAAGGCTCTCATGGCAGGAAGTCCCACCCAAAAGAAGCGACAGCGAGAGGCTCTGCGTAAGGAGCAGCGGGCGGACAAGGCCGTCCGTCGCGCCGAACGCAAAGCGGTACGAGACAACCGCGAGGCGGCTGCGCCGGGCGAGGATCCGGATCTCGCGGGGATCGTACCTGGGCCGCAGCCGCGCGACGACGAGGCCGACGGGGCCTAGCCAGCCGGCGCGAGGGCTTGGTAGGCGCTCGAGGACGGGCGGCTGGAGCCGGAACTCCGGTGGGTTTCTTCGGGTCGAGGTCAGCTCTTCGGGGCGTCGGGCTCGATGATGAGCTCGGAGTGCGGGACCGTCATCTCGCTCAGGGCCTGGCTGATGCCGGTGAGGTTGCCGTTCGCGAGCCCGGCGTCCTTCATGATGGCGTCGATCAGCGGCTTGGCGACCTGGTAGCGCAGGGCCGAGTTCACCACCTGCTCGGGGAGCGTAGCCCCGTCCCCGTTGCCGCCGGCGCCCGCAGCGCCGCCCATGCCGGGCATGCCGGTCACCTGGAAGACGCGGATCGAGTCGATCTTCTCCATGGGCTTCACCGCCTGGGCCAGGATGTTCGGGAGCTGGCGCAAGAGCTCGGTGCGCACGCTGAGATCCACCTGGGCCGCCGATAGCGTGTTCAGCGCCTCGTTGATGGCGCGCTTGCCTTCGGCCTCGGCGATCGCGGCCGCCTTCTTGGCCTCGGCCTCGAGGCGCGTCGCTTCCGCGCGATCGCGCGCGGCGTCCTTCTCCGCGGACGCCGCCACCCGCACGGCGATGGCTTGCTGCTGCGCGACGCGGTCGGCCTCGATCAGCTGAATCTGCTTCTCGCGTTCGGCGACGGCGACGTCGCGCGACGTCTTCACGAGCTCCTCGGCCTTCACGGCCTCCGCGCGCGCTTCGTTCGCGACGGCGTCGGCCTCCGACTGCTCGCGCGACTTGTTGGCGACGGCGATCTGCGTGTCGGCGTTGGCGATCTCGATCTGCTTGCGCTGATCGGCTTGCATGACCTGCGTCTGGCGGTCCGCCTCGATCTGCCGCGATTGAACGCCGAGGTTCTTCTCGATCTCCGCTTCCTTGATGGCGCGATCGGCGAGGATGCGCTTCTGGCTCACCGCGCGCTCGGCTTCGATGCCTGCGCCGTCTGCTCGGCCTTGGCGTTCGCTACCTCGCGTTGCTGCGTCCGACGCGGGCGCGTAGGGTGTCTTTCACGTCGTCTCCTCCTTGACGAGCTTCGCGAGCTCGATGGTTTGCCGGCAGTGCTTGTGCACGACCTTCGGATCGAATGCCGCCGCGTTCGTGGTCACGGCCTGCCGGAGCAACGCTTCCGTCATCGCGAACACACGGCGTACGATGGTTTGCTCGAGCACGATCGCCTCCGCCTCGCTCTTCGGTTGCGCGGAAACCAGCGTGGCCGCCAGCGCATTCAAGTGTTCTACCAAGGTCGTGACGACCTCGGACTGTTTTCCCTCGTCGCGCTCCAGGATACCGCGCGCTTGACGGAGGGGTCCGGTCACGTCGCGGAACCACGAAAGCGCGGATACGTAGTCGAGCGCGCCCTCGTATTGGCGCTTCAGCTGCGCCAGGAGCACCCGCAGCTTGTCGCTGCTCGTTACGGCTCGCTCGAGCTGCAAGCTCGCGAACCATTGATACAAATCGTCGGGGACGCGGCCTGCGACCATTTCCATCGGTGTTTCCGGTTGATTACGACTCACTCCAATGGCGAGCAATTGAAATCAATTGTAATCATTCGGAAGCGGTTGTCAAGGCGCCATCAAAAGTCGAGCGCCAACGCGACGTTGCACGCGGGGCCCTGGAACTCGCAGCCCACGCCGGAGCCGTCCGAAAACCACACGAACTCGAAGTCGGCGTTCACGGACCAATGGCAAGAGGCCGAGCGCGGAGCCAGAGCCTCGTCGCGGCCCCGGATCGTCACCTCGTAGTCTTGCGGCCCGCCGTGCTCCCAGCCGACCAGTCGGAAGCCCTCCGCCAGAAGGTCCCCGGACAGCCGCAGCGGCACGACCGCGCTCGTGACGCAGCTGCCGAACAGCTCCCCGGAACAGCTCGTCTCGAAGTCCGAGGGCGCGAAGTAGAAGCGCGCCTCTTGCCACGTGCCCGCGCAGTCACTCGAGAGCACCGCCTCGTGCTCGGGCACGTCGTGACTGCACGCACTCGCGAAGCCGAGGAACAGGAGCAATCCTTTTCGCATGGGCGCGTCACCCCGCAAGGGTCGTGCCCACCCTCTCGCACCCACGTTACCCGAGCTTGTCTCACATCGCGCTGCTCGCCCTGCAGCAGCGGTGTGCACGCGTCTCCACAGGTGTGCAGGAACATTCACGCGAGAGCCTCACGCGACGCAGTGAAGCTTCCGGGTTACCCTCTAGGACCCTTGGTCGTCGGACGCGTCATCGCGCAAAAATACAAGCTCTTGCACAAGCAGGGCCGCGGCGGCATGGGGTCCGTGTGGGCCGCGGAGCACCTGGCGCTCGGTACGCGCGTCGCGATCAAGTTCATCGGCCGCGCCTCGCCCAGCGTGAGCGCCCTGCGCCGCTTCGAGCAAGAAGCGCGCGCGGCGGCGGCGCTGCGCAGCCCGCACGTGGTGCAGGTCTTCGATTACGGCGTGGAGGACACGACGCCGTACCTCGTGATGGAGCTGCTCGAGGGCCAGAGCCTGGCGGCGCGCCTCGACGAGGACGGGCAGCTGCCGCTCAACGACATCTGGACCGTCGTCAACCACGTCGTTCAGGCGATCAGCCGCGCGCACGAGGAAGGCTTCGTGCACCGCGACCTCAAGCCCGACAACGTGTTCCTGGTCGGAGACGGCGACGAGCTCCTCGTGAAGATCCTGGACTTCGGCATCGCCAAGGCGCTGCTGGGACCGAACGTCGGCATGACGCGGACTGGAGCCGTGCTCGGCACGCCGGCCTATGCGAGCCCGGAGCAGATCGAGGCCGACACGGTCGACACGCGCTCCGACCTCTGGAGCCTGGGCGTCATGACCTTCGAGTGCGTGACCGGCATCCTGCCGTTCAGCAGGCCCAACTTGCCGGCGCTCCTCCACGCCATCTGCCGTGATCCGATCGTCGTGCCCTCGGACGTGGCGGACGTGCCGGAAGGGTTCGACGAGTGGTTTTCGCGAGCGGTCGAGCGCGATCCGGAGCGCCGCTTCCAGACGGCGCGCGAGCTTCGCGAGGCGCTCCGTCCGATCCTCGGTCCCGGCGCCAAGCGGTCCTGGGTGGGACCGCTCGACGGCGATACGCGCCCGATGCGCCCGCGGCCCGCCACCACCCTCCACATCCCGACCTACCCGAGCCCGAGCCCGAGCCCGAGCCCGGACCCCGACCCTCGCCCCGATCCGCGTTTCCCCCCCGCGATTCCCACCGGCATCGACGGCAAGCGCGACCTGCGCCACGCCGCGCTGCTCTGCGACGCGAGCGCCGGCGGCGCGGTTCTGCTCACGCGCCATCCGTTTCGCGTGGGCCAGGCGCTGGTCTTGTCGTTGCACCTCGACAGCGCCGAGCACGGCGATCCGCTGCAGGCCCAGGTCACCCACGTCGAGCCGCACACGCAGGCCGTGTGGAAGTATCGCGTCGGCGTACGCTTCACGGCTCCGCTCTCCGACGACCTGCGCACGCGCCTGGAAATGAAAGCGCGCGAGCGGTAGCTCGGCCGGCAGCGTCCGCCGTCGCGACGTAGAACCATGCGGCGAATCGAGGGCGGGATGGTTGCGACCCGTGTAAGCTCTTTGATCACGGAGAACTTCAGAGTCCCCGCGCGAAGCTCGCCGCCAAGCATCGGAAGCGCCTCGTGCGCCTCCGCAACCCGCAGCTTCTCTTGCGTGACTTTCGGGCCGTTGCCGAACATCCGCTCCGACCCATTCCGCCTCCAGCAGCGTTGCTTCCCGCGCCGCCGACCGTACCGCCCGCGCTGAGCTGGAACGCTCAGGTGTTCGCGCGCAGGGCCGAGAATTCTCCCGGATTGCCGATGGTCGCGGGCTCGGGGCCGCCGCCCTTGAACTTCCGGGTGTCGTCGTATTTGCCGAAGCAGCGCACTTCCTCCAGGCCGTCCTTGAGCGGGAAGCCGTCCGGACCGCCCTTCACGCCAATCGCGTTCATCAGGTTGCAGAAGTACTTGTTGATGGGCTGCGTGGCGACTTCCGGCGGCGTACCGAGGTTGTCCAGTCCTCCGATCGGAGTCTGCCCGTTCACGCAGTCTTCCTCGCTGTGGCCGGTAGTCATGTTCGCGCTGCCGTCCTCGACGTTCACCGCCCAACCGGTCTTGAAGTAGCCGCCGCAGCCGCCCGCCTGCAGGATCGGCAGGTTGTTCAGGTTGTGGCTGTTCCCGTCGGACAGCTCCTGGAGCCAGACGGTCGCCGTGTTGTCGAGGAGCTTCACGTCGCCTTCCTCGAAGCTGTCGAGCCGCTTGACGAGGTAGGCGAACTGCTGCGCGTACCAGTCGTCGATCTTGGCGATCATCTCCAGGACGCCCTCGAGGCAGGTGCCGCCCATGTTCGGACCGCCGATGCGGTGCGAGATGCCGTGCGCGTCCTTCTGCAGGCCGAGGAAGTCGAACACGTAGCCGCCGGGAAACTTGAGAAAAATGACGCGATTCAGGTCGCAGAGCGCGGACAGCACGGCGAGGTCCAGCATCACCGGCGTCACCTTCTGCAGGTTGGCGTTGTTGCTGCCCTGCGACGCCATTTGCACCGAAGCCGCCGTCAGGCCGAGCCCGGCGGCGACGGCTTCGCTGCACTGGTCCCTGACGCTGCCGCCCACCTCGTCGAGCAGCGCCGTCCAGGCGTCGAGTCGATTCTGATCCGCCGAGCTCATCGGGACGCGCCGCAGCGTGTCGATGTCGTCCCGGAAGATGTCGACCGCGCTCTTGCCGCGCGCGACCATCGCGTACGTGTCCTGCGAGACGGGGCCGTCTTCGAAG
>DASXWF010000769.1:0-3631 GCA_036503835.1 Polyangiaceae bacterium
ACGCCGACCGCGACGGCCATCAGCATCATCGCTATCCGTAGCGCGTACATCGCGATCATGGCGCTCCCTCCGGTACCGCACAGATGAGCTCGCCCGGCACGTAGCCGACCGGCGTGCCGCCCTCGGCCGCACAGGTTGCGATGGCATCGCGGACGAAGGCCTCTTCCTGGGTACGGTGGAGGGTCTCGGCGGCGCATTCGCCGAGCTCGAGCCCCGCCTTGAACGCGCCGAGCACGGCAATCACGGGGTTGGCCGGCGCGGCCGCGAGCGCGAGTACAGCCCCGTCGAGTTTGCTCAGGCACTGCCGGGCGATGTCGCCGATCGGCACGGGGACGCTCGAAGCGCCCGTAGACGCGCTTCCTGTGATGGTGATGGGCTCGAGCTCGACGATGGCGGGCGCAGCCTGCCCGGGGGGTCGAATGGGTTCGGTCACGATGTGACCTCCTTTCGACGTGTCCGTCGGTCCGCCGCCGGCACGAGTTGCGTGCCGGTCGCTCTTTTTTCGAGCCCCGAGCCCGGGACTCAGTCCTCGGACGACGCGAGCTTCTGCTCGATGGCCTCGAGGTGGGCGTTCACCTGGGGGTCACGAGCCCGGAGGGCCTCGACCCGGCGGACGGCGCTCATCACGGTGGTGTGGTCGCGGTTGCCGAAGGCGCGGCCGAGCTCGGGGAAGCTCGACTTCAAGCGCTGCCGGCACACGTACATGGCGACCTGGCGCGCGAAGGCGACGCTCTTGTGGCGATCCTTGCTCAGGAGCTCGGAGTTCGAGAGCCGGAAGTGGCTGCACACGGCCTTCTGGATGTCCTCGACGCTCATCACGTCGGGGCGGCGGCCGACCAGCGCCATTTCGCTCTTCACGAACTCCACGTCGATCGGGCGCGCGGTGAGCGAGGCCTTGGCCGCGAGGCGGATCAGCGCGCCTTCGAGCTCGCGCACGTTGCTCGGCACGCCCTGGGCGAGCAGCTCGGCGACCTCGTCGGTGAGCTGAATGCCCTCGAGGACGGCCTTTTTCCGCACGATCGCCACGCGCGTCTCGAGCTGCGGCATCTGGATGTCCGCGACCAGGCCCGAGCCGAAGCGCGAGACCAGGCGCTCGGGCATGCGCTGGAGCTGCTGCGGGTACTTGTCGCTCGTCACCACGATCAGACGGTCGGCGTCGTGGAGCGCGTTGAACGTGTGGAAGAACTCTTCCTGCGTCTGCTCGCGGCCCGCGAGGAACTGGATGTCGTCCACGAGCAGGAGGTCGCACTGCGAGCGGTAGCGCGCGCGAAACTCGTCCATCTTGTGGTGCTGCAGCGCCTCGATGAACGCGTTCGTGAAGTGCTCCGCCGAGACGTACACGACGCGCGTCGCGGGGCGCTCTTCGAGCACCTTGTGCGCGATGGCGTGCATCAGGTGGGTCTTGCCGAGACCGGTGCCGCCCGCGATGAAGAGCGGGTTGTAGCGGGGGCGCCCCTCGGACGCGGAGGCGAGCGCCGCCGCGTAGGAGAGCTCGTTCGAGGGGCCGACGACGAAGTTGCCGAAGGTGTGCTTCGGGTTCAGCGCGTCCGCGAGGCTCGCGCGCGGCGGCGGGACCGAGCGCGGGCGCGGGAAGTCGGACGTCCGTGCGCGGGGCGCCACCGAGGCGTTGCGCGGCTCGCTCACGGGTCGCGTGATCTCCCCGGCGATGCGCCATTTCACCTCGAGCGCCGGCCCGTCGCTCCCGCCCATCAGCCGGCGCAGGGTGTCGAGCATGTCCGGCAGGAAGTGATCTCTCACCCAATCCCGTACGAACTCGTCACGGGCGGCGAGCAGGATGGCGCTGCCCTCTACACCGTCGAGCTGAACGCCCGAGAACCACTGATCGAACGAGGCGGGTGAGCGGCTGCGGGTCTGCTCTGCAGCGCGGCGGAAGGCGTCAGCAACCATTTGCTTCGATTCCGAAGAGATCTGAGGTGTATCGGTGGTCACGCTCACCAAGTCCCCATATTGTCCACAGGGCTGTGGACACCGGAAATTTACTGATGGGTTACCGGCTCCCAGTCTAGCTGGGACCCGGGTGGCCATCCGGTCCATGGCTGCCGTTGGAAACCCTTGCGGGGTACCTCTGGCAACCAACCCGCCGCCTACCACCGGTCCCGATCCAAGTTCAATGGCCTCCGCGCGTCTCGTGATGATAGGGCGACAATGACGCAGGATCGTGAAGCACAGTTTTTGTGCGCACCGCCTTTCGCGTTCCGCGTGCGCGTGTCGCGATCAGTAACCTCGCAGAGTCAGTTGCCAATTCGATGCCGCGCACGCGCCGTCACATTCGTTCCGCATCAAGATCCGGCGTTCGCGGAGTCAAGAGATCGTCGCCGAAAATTTGCCAGGCCGAACGGCCGTACTCGCATCACGAAACGGTTACGAATTTCTTGCCCCGGCTCGACACGTGAGAGTAGCGGTCGCGAGGTGAAGATCTACCGACTGAGCGGAGCACTGCGAGCTCGTCGGTACGCCACCGCCCGTCCTCTCGTCGCGCGCGTTTCGTTCTGCGCGCTCGTCGCCGCGGCGCTGCTCTCCGTGACACGCGTGGCACGCGCCGAGCCGAGCGAGCTGCCTCCCGAGATCGGATACAACTACGACGAGATTGAAACCGCGCGCACTGCCGGCACGGCCGGCGCGGTGCGCGCGTTCGGCAACTCGCTGAGCGCCCTCTTCACGAACCCCGCGAACATGGCGGCGGCGCGCGTCTATCACATCGGCGCGTTCGCCCAGATCTGGCCCGAGTCAGCGCGGCAGAGCTACGGCGCGGGCGCGGTGGATTCCGTCGTCTCGAGCTCCAAGGTGGCTGGCGGAGTCGGCGCTACCTGGAATTTTCAAGACACGGACGGTGGCGTCGACCGGGAGTGGACCGACATCCGTTTCGCGCTCGCGTACCCGGTTTCCGACAAATTCCAGATGGGCGTGGGCGGCCGTTACATGTGGCTGAAGGAGAACGGCGTGGGTCCTCTCGGCTGGAGCCTCGCCTCCTCCGGTCTCCGCGATCAGAACATCGTCGCCGGCTTCTCGCTCGACGCCGGAGCGACGCTCCGTCCGTCCGAGAATTTTGCGTTTGCGCTCGTCGGCAACAACATCACGAACCCCGACCACGGCTTCCAACCCACGAGCGCGGGTGGTGCCTTCGGTGTCGCGTTCGGAGACTTCAGCGGCGAGGTCGACGTCATGGTCGACTTCACCACCTGGGACCGCACCACCGTGCGGCCCATGGTCGGCCTCGAGGCGCTCTTCGTGGACCACGTCGCTGCCCGCCTGGGCTATCGCTTCGACGCCGGGGCAAAGAGTCACTCCCTCGCCTTCGGCGCCGGTTACATCGACCGCACCTTCGACGTCGACGTCGGCGTGCGACGCATCCTGGTCGGCGACATCGCAACGGCCGTGGTCGTCGGCTTCACCTACCACCTCGACTCGACGGGACTCACCCCATCGCCGAACGAGTTTTGATCCAACCGCCTGCACCTCAGCTCCACGAGCTAGGTGAGGCAGGGGCAGAGGCAGGGGCAGAAGGTAGAGGCAGAGGCAGAGGCAGAGGCAGAGGCAGAGGCAGAGGCAGAGGCAGAGGCAGAGGCAGAGGCAGAGGCAGAGGCAGAGGCAGAGGCAGAGGCAGAGGCAG
>DASXWF010000770.1:0-3125 GCA_036503835.1 Polyangiaceae bacterium
GAGTCGAGGTCGCTGAGACCCCAGACCGTGAAGTGCGAGCAGTTCGGGGCGTCGATGCAGATCTGGAGGAGGTCGGCGAAGAACTTGTTCTGCAGTTGCGCCTTGGTGTCGTCGAGGGGCTTGCCGATGCGGAAGTCGCACTCGGTGATGTGCACCTCGACGCCGATCGCGGCGTAGCGAGCGATGTTGTCGCGAATCGCCTGCATGTTGGGGACGCCCTCCGTGTTGCCGTCCGGCTTCACGTAGTAGTGGCTCTGCAGGCCGATCGCGTCGATCGGAATGCCGCGCGTCTTCATGCTGCTGACCATGTTGAAGACGTAGTCCGCCTTCGGATGGCCCATCTGCTCGATGTTGTAGTCGTTGTAGAGGAGCTTCGCGGTCGGGTCCGCCGCACGCGCGCGGATGAACGCGAGGTCGAGGAAGTCGTCGCCGATTCGGTCGTGCCAGACCGTCGACCGCCAGGTCCACCCCACGTTGGCGATCTCGTTGACCGCCTCGTTCACGACGTCCCAGTACGGGAACTTCCCGGCGTAGCGAGTCATGAGCGTGTCGATGTGGGCGTACATGATCGCGATCATTTCGTCGCGAGTGAACGTGCCGTCGTTGAGCCACCCGGGTGCCTGGGTGTGCCAGACCAGCGGATGGCCGCGGAACTCCAGGCCGTTCTGTTGTGCCCAGGCCACGAGCGCGTCGGTATCCGTGTAGTCGAACACCCCCTGCGTCGGCTGGATCAGGTTCATCTTCATCGAGTTCGCCGGGGTGATCGCGCTGAACTCCCCCGCGACGATGGCGTTGTGCAGCGGGTTGCTGAGGAAGATCGGGGTGTCGACGGCCGTGCCCATCTTCACCAGGGCCTTGTAGTCCTTGAAGGGGTGGCCGGACGGAGCCGCCGTCGTGTAGGTGGGCGGCGTCGGCGCAGCGACCGGTTCGAGGACGATGTTGTCGAGGCACACGGTCCCCGTCTTGCCGCCGATCTGGAACTGAAATTGAGCCGTCGGATCGTCGCGCAGGTTCAAGTACGTGTAGTCGATCGTCTGGGGAGTGACCGTGAGCGGGACGGCCTTGAGGAGGTAGTCGGTATACGGCGTGTCCCCGAGCCCCGTCTTGACCTTGATCGTGCGGTCCGCATCAGCCCATGCGGAGAAGCTGATCCGGTAGTGCTGGTTCGGCAGCAACGCCACGTTGCTGTAGCCGACGATGATGTCCCAAACGTTCTTGCCGCCCATCGTGATGGTGGAGCAAAGCTCCCCGTTCGTGACGGCGATCGTTTGAGCGGCGGGGTTCTCCGTGCTCTCGGCGGCGTGGCCCCACCAGGGAGACGTGGAGGTGGTGTCGAACGTTCCGTTCGAAATCAGGTTGTTGCTCATGCCGCCGGCACCTGCCGTCCCGGCGCTCCCGCTCATCCCGGCCGCGCTGCCGGCCGCGCCGCCGCTCCCGCTCATGCCGGCGTCGCTGCCGCTCGCGCCACCGCTCCCGCTCATGCCGGCGTCACTGCCACCGGCACCACCCGTCCCGCTCGTGCCGGCCATCGCCATGTCGCCGCCCTGCCCGCCGGCGCCGCTGACCGGCACACCACCGGCACCGGCGCCACCGGCACCAGCAGCACCACCAGCACCGGCACCACCCGTGCTCATCGCGCCTCCACTGCCCGCAGCGCCGCTCGTTCCGGCGGCCTGCGCGCGGGCGGGCGAAGTCCAGAGACAGAGAGCGACGAGGGAAGTCGACGAAGCGAACTTGAGTGCGGAAGAAATGGCGGCCATGAAGTGTTCCCTTGGGTTGTCGAGACGGGGAACCCGTTTCATACAATGCCGGGCACGATCGACCAACCCACGCCACGAGAAAGTCCGGTAAATCGCCATCCACCGGATCCCCTCCCGGGTGGGCTGCGCGGAATTATCTAGTGATCTTCGTGGTAAGCTAGGGATCTTGTCGCACTCTCTTCTCTCTCTCTTCGGCTTCTTGGGCCTGTGGGGCGTCCTGGCCTGCGCCTCTGGCGAGAGCGACCCGCCGCCGGGCAGCTCCGGCAGCGGCGGTACCGCCGGTTCCACGGGCGGCAACGCCCCGAGCGGCGGCAAGGGCGGCGGGAGCAACGCTGGCCGCGGGGGCGCGAGCGGCGGCGCCGGCAGCGGCGGCACGACGGGGGGCACGGCGACCACCGGCGGTGCCGGCAGCGGAGGCGCGCCGAACGCCTGCCGTGACGCCGGAAGCACCGGCACTCCGCGTGCCGCGTGCGCGGCCCCCGCCTGCTACCGAAACCTCTTCAGCGAAGTACTCGGCCGATCGCCGGCGGACGTCCAGGCGAAGATGACGGGGATCGTCCAGCAGCTCTTCCACGGCACCGGGGCGGAACAGCGGATCTACTACGAGCTCTCCTCCGACTCGTCGCAGGCCTTCATCGAGGACATCGCCAGCAACGACATCCGCAGCGAGGGCCAATCCTACGGCATGTTCGTCGCCGTCCACATGAACATGCAGGCCGAGTTCGACAAGCTCTGGCGCTACGCGAAGTCGTGCATGCAGCAGCCGAACGGCACCTTCGCCTGGCAGATGACCGTGGATTCGTGCTCGCCTATCTCCACCGGACAAGCGCCCGACGGCGACGAGTACTTCGCCGAGGCGCTGAGGCTCGCGCATCTGCGCTGGGGCGCCGGCGGCGCGTTCGATTACCGGGCCGAGGCGCTGAAGATCATGGCCGCCGTCGCGGCGCACGATTTCAATCGGAACCCCGCGATCGTCAAGTTCAGCGCGAACTCCAACTTCAGCGATCCGTCGTACGTCCTCCCGCTCTTCTACTCCGAGTGGGCGTGCTTCGACACCGCCAACGCCGCCCTCTGGCAGAGCGCCACCACCTACGCGCGCACCTTCTTCCCGCGGGTCATCAACGCGAACACCGGCCTTGCGCCCTACCAATCGAACTTCGACGGCTCCCAATACGGCCCGGGCCACACCTTCAACGCCGATGCCTGGCGCGTCCCGATGAACATCATGTCCGATTTCGCCGTCAACGGCGCCGGCACGTGGCAGACCGACTACGCCGCGACGCACGCGGCGTTCTGGGTGAGCGAGGGACTCGAGACCTACGGCGGCTCCTACACGCTCGACGGCATGGCCATGGACGAGAACCA
>DASXWF010000771.1:0-2194 GCA_036503835.1 Polyangiaceae bacterium
CGCGGCGATCGTCAACGCCGAGAAACCCCGCCCGCCGACTTCGAGCACGGAGCCGCGACGCCGAGCACCACGCCACCCCGCGCCGTTTCAGTCATCGTGACGCCGCCGTGGCATGGCGTGCCACGACCTTCCGCTCGTAGCGCCGAGTTTCCAACTCGTCACCTCACGACTATGGTCGGTTCAGGCAAAGACAAAGCTGTGCGCGGCCCCACGTGGGGGTTTTCGATGGCAGCACCCAGAACCGTCGCGCCCCCGCGGCCGCGCAGCGGACGCTAGGCGGGCGCCCGCTCGCGCGCGGGCCGAAGGCCGAGCACGACGGGCCGTACTTCGCCGCCCCCCCAGCGGGGGCAGCCAATCCAACTCCAGCACCGGTATTTCCCGCTTCCCGTGCTCGGAACGCCGGCGCAGTCCATGTGAGCAGTACACGTTCATTCAATCGGGAAACGCGTCATGGAACGACGCTCGAGCGAGTCGTCCCGTCAAACGAGCTACGGTCCGGTGCGACACCTTCGCTACCGCTTGGCACACGAACTGCTTCGTCCGCTTCGTCCCCGATCTTCATGTCTCGCAATTCCGATCGTTTGCTGCTCCTGCTCGCGTACCTCGGCTTCATCAGCCTGGGGTTGCCCGACGCGGTGCTCGGCATCGCTTGGCCTTCGCTGCGCGAGAGCTTCCAGCTGCCGCAAGCGGCCCTCGGCTGGATTCTGAGCGGCCACGCGAGCGGTTACTTCATGTCGGGTCTTTTCGCGGGGCGACTGCTCGTGACCGCCGGCGTCGGAAGTCTGCTCGCGGGGAGTACGGCGCTCGTCACGCTCGGCGTCGCCGGCTACGCCATTTCCCCCGGGCTCGTGCCCTTTGCGGCGGCTGCGATGGTGGTCGGTTGGGGTTCGGGAGCGGTCGACGCCGGGCTCAACACACATGCCGCCGTGCACTTTCGACCCGGACAGATGGCGTGGCTCCACGCTGCCTACAGCACCGGCGCAGCGCTCGGTTCGTTCGGCATGGCCTGGGTCGTGGTCGAAGCGCTCGGCTGGCGGCTCGGGTACGCGGTCATCGCCGCGCTGCTGGGCGCTCTGACGGTCGCCTTCCTGTTGACGCGCGGGCGCTGGTCGATGGGTGAGAAGGGTGAGAGCGCCGTCGATCCCTATCCGGCACCTCGCGCGCTCGGCGCTTTCGCTGCGCTGTCGCGCGGTCGTGTGAGGCTCGGCGCGCTCGTGTTCTTCGTCTATTCGGGCGTGGAGTTCGGGCTCGGGCACTGGGCGTACACGATTCTCACCGAAGCGCGCGGACTTTCGCGGGGAAGCGCCGCAGCGGCCGTCAGCGCTTACTGGGCCCTGCTCCTGTTCGGTCGGGTCGGCGCGGGATTCGTGATCGAGCGCGTGGGGAACGAGCGCCTCGTGCGGGCAGGCACGTGCCTGGCAGCGGCCGGCTCCTTGCTGTTCGCGCTGCCGGGCGTGCCCGTGTTCTGCAACGTTGCCGGACTGGTGGCGGTCGGCGCGGCCATCGCGCCCATCTATCCGGGGCTCATGTCGGAGACTCCTCGGCGCATGGGTGGCGCGGCGGCGCACGCCGTCGGGTTTCAGGTGAGCGCCGCGACGGCCGGCATGGTCGCGCTGCCCGCGCTCGGCGGACTGCTGGCGGACCGCGCCGGACTGAGCGCCACCGCCACGCTGATTCTCGCGTCGGCGATCGGCGTGTTGATCCTGCACGAGTTGCTCGTGCGCGTCACACGCGAGTCCGTCTCCGCTTCTTCACCGTGAACGAGGGCGTGAACGCCGCCTCAGTTGCCCACCTTCCCGTGAATGTCGGGGTCCTCCTCCTCCTTCTTCGCCGAATCGCCGGTCAGGTAGGCCTTCGCCGCCTTGAATGCGTACTTGAGGCCGCGTGCGCCGCTCGTGTCCCAGTACTCCGCGTCGGTGGGTGAAAAGCGGAGCAGTACGATGTCCGGATCGTTTTCGTCGTCGAACCAGAGCTTGTACGTGTCCTTCCAGAGCTCCTGAACTTTCTCGCGATTTTCGACGATGGCGACCTCGCCGTTCGCCGTCAGGAAGCGCCGCGAGCTCTGCATCGTGACGAGCACGCGCGAGTCGGCTTCGAGCTCCGCCGTCTTCTGCGAGGTCCGATCGGTGACGAACCAGAGCGTGCCGTCGCTTTCGACGGAGGCAATGGCCATCGGCCGGCCGTGAAGGCGACT
>DASXWF010000772.1:0-10014 GCA_036503835.1 Polyangiaceae bacterium
GCTCGATCTGGCGCGCTCGGAGCTCGGCTCGAAGTTCGTTCAGGGCGCGGGCCGCGCCTACTACGCCGCCGGTCGGACGATCCGCGGCATTTTCGGCGCCGCCCGCGGCGACGCAGGGGACCAGCGCTGGCAAGCGCTGTCACGGCCGTGGCTCGGCACTCCGGCCGGCGTCGATCGAACGCGCGGGACACCCGAGCCCCTGTTCCAGAAGCGTGTGCTGCGTCCGCAGCGCCGCGCGGACGCGCGGCTCGTCCTCGTCGATCTCGATTTGCGCCAGGTAGAGCTCGCGGTGCAGGCGGGGAGCTCGTTCCCGCGAGCCTCGGCGGGGGTTCCGGGCGACGGGCGAACGCCGCGCGATCCGGAGAGCTTCCGGCGCATCGTCGCCGTGTTCAACGCGGGGCCCGAAGCGCCGTACGATCGCTACGGCACCATGGCCGCCGGCCGCGTGCTCGTGCCGGCAATCGAGGGCGAGCCCGGCGTGTACGTCGATACGACACGCGGCCCCGTGATCGAACGCTTCCCGTGGGGTAAGGAAGTGCCGGCGAGCGTGACGGGGTTCGAGCAGCGACGGACGCTCCTGGTCGAAAACGGCCTCGCCGTCCCCGCTGCCGGCGCCGCCGAGCGTTCGGTTCGACGTCGCAGCGCGCTCTGCACGCCCCGTTCGGGCGGGCTTTTCTCTGCCTTTGCCGACGCGCTCGACGCCGGGGAGCTCGCGGGCGCGCTGATCCAGGCCGGCTGCCGGAGCGCCATCCCGCTCGCGACCGGACCCGAGCGGCTCGGCTTCGCGCTCGCCGATTTCGACCGCGCCGATCAGGGCCGCTTCGAGCTCGTGGATGCGGCGATGAACCTCGAGCCTGCCCTGTTCGCGACCGGCTCTTCGCGAGACTTCTTTTACGTGCTCGCCCGCGACGGGCAGCCGAAGAGCCCGCCCGGCGTACGCTGGGCCCCGGACTCCGGCACGCAGCCCCCGCCCGCCTGGCTGCCGGGCATCCTGCGCGCGGAGCTCACGCTCGGAGCGCTCCGTATCGACCTCGTCAGCATTGCTTGGGGGGGCGTGGGCTACCGCCTCCGCGCCGGCGGATCCGAGCTCGGAGCGAAAGGGGAGCCTTGGGTCGGGGTGCTGGCGGACGACGAGCGCGCGCGAGCTCTCGCCGCCGTGGAGCTCGGGCACGCGACGACGGCGACGCGCTACGGCCTCGCGCTCGGGACGACCGTTCCGCTCGCGCTCAAGCCGGCCTATGCGACGCTCGTACTCGGCGACGGCGCGCCTCCGCGCATCCTGCTGCCGTCGGAGCCGGTGACGTTGTCGGCGGGAGAGCACGCCGTTCAGCTGCCGCTGCTCGCGGACGACGGCGACGTGACGGCCCGAGCGCGCGAACGCGGCGACGCGCGCCTGCGCTCCGCGCTCGGCGTGACGCCGGACGGCCGCGTCGTGATCGCTCTCCTGCGACACGACTCGAGCGATCCGCTCGCCGTCGCGCTCCGGAACGCCGGCTGCCGGCGCGTCGTCGAGCTCGACCGCGGTTCGCACCATCCGGCGTTCGTCGGGCGCGCGGGCGCCGACTCTCCCCTCCCCGAAGACCCGAAGACGACGACTTTGTGGGTCCTCGCGAAGCAAGCGCCCGCGTCCGGTCAGTGATCGGCCGGTCGAGCGGGCGTGAGATCGGGTCTCGTCAGCTCCGAATGCGCCGGCGCTTCACCGTTTGGTCCGGGTCGGCGCGCACGATCTCGTTCGTTTCGCGGTCCCGGTAGCGCGCCTGCCGCACGAGCCGCCCGCGGTCCTCGTAGAAGTAGTGCCGCACTTCGCGCACGAGACCTTCCGCCGCCGCGCTGCGCCCTTCCTGCGACTCCGTGTCCGGCTTCCAGGTACCCGTGTCGGGCGGAAGCGGCTCGAGCACGCCGATGCGTTCTTCGGTCATGCCGGGCACCATGTTGAACATGAACAGCAGGTAGACGCCGACTCCGGCCATACCGACGAAGAGCAGAAACGCGTAGAACATGACCCCCTAGCGGGATGCCGGCTGGGGTTCCGCGCCGGTGACGAAGTCGGGCGGGAAGAGCTCCGCCTCGGCGACGACCTCGGGAATGCGTGCCGTCTCGATGCCCCGCCAGAGAACGTGCCAGCTCGCCGTTTTCGCCATGCCGTCCGCCAGCGTGAGGTACCACGGCAGAATCGGGTTGTCGTGGCGCGTGCGCCAGAACAGCCGTGAAAAATCGCGGGCGATCGCCTGCCACAGGTCGTTGCCCATGCCTTCGCCCTGGGCCTGGGGCTCGACCGCGAACTTGCTGAGGTAGGGCGCCACGCTTCCCGGGTGAACGACGGCCGCGCCGCGGTACTGCTCGTCCAGGAACACGGCGAGCGGCGGCTTCTCGAAAAAATCCGGCGCGAGCGCGCGCCCGAAGCTCGCCTCCACGAGCGCGCGGAGCCGCGGCAAGTCGAGTCCCGCGTACGACTCGTGCCGCACGATCGGCGTGCCGCGCTTCACGAGCGTCCCTGCGCCCTTCACCGTGAAGAGCTCTTTCATCAGATTGAGCGGCGAGGCGACGCTCACGAGCAACGGGTTCGGCGTGACGAGCTCGATGATGCGCGCCGCGCTGTCGAGCAACACGTCGTCGCGCTTGCTGAGCCGCTTCGACGCCACGAGCGCCGCGTAGTCCGCGCGCAAATTCACGACCGAAATCCACCCCGCCAGGCTCGGCACCAGGTGCCCGGGCCCGAGCTCGAGCGGCCCGTCGCCGCGCGCGCGGAGCCCGCCGCGCCGCCTGAGCAGCACGAACTTCCGCGTATCGAGCGAGCGGGCGAGCTCGGCGAGCCGCGTGAGCCGCGCGTCGAGCGTATCGCCGACGAGCTCGGGGAAATGCACGATCGGAATGCGCTCCGCGCGCAGCTCCTCGCGCATGCGATCCGCGAGGTCCGACTCATCCATCGCGTGCACGTACGGCACGAGCCCCACCTGCGTCGCCCGCCGCGCCACGCGCTCGGCCGCCGCCGCGCTCGTGCTCGGATCCCACAGGCCGAGCACGAGCGGCGAGAAGAGATCGAGATCGGCGAGAAAGCGAATCTGATCGACGAGCTGGCCGAGCCCGTCCCGCAGCACCTGCGGCCCGGGCGAAATCATCGCGAAGCTCTCCTTCGGCAGCTGCCGGAAGAGCTTCAGGTACAGCTCGGCCTCGGCGCGGCGGCCGACGCTCTCGAGGAAAGTGAGGACGACGTCGGCGGGAGTCGCCGGCCCCGGGGCTGGTGCGATCACTGCACGAGGCTCTTCACGTAATCGACGAGCATCTGATTGCCGACGCTCGGTGTGATGGTCGAGGGCAGCTGGCGCACGTACCAGGTGACGGTCCAGGTGACGCCGGTGTCCTGCGAAACCGCGCCGTAGGCGCCCTGCTGCTCCACCTCGATGTAGCCCTTCGTGCCGTTCACGTAGAGCTCGATCTCGTTCTCGTCCGGAGCCGCCATGCTCATGGCGATGTTCTGGAACTTCTTCACGACCACGACGGTGCCGTCGACGTGCGCGAGCCAGCCCTCCTGACCGTCGGCGATCATCTTGCCCTCGGCCGTCGTGTCGGCCGCGGCGTCGTGCCACGTGCAACCGGCGGCGTCGGAGGTGGGAACGATGGGGAAGCCGGCGCGATTCTGCTGAGCCGTGGGCGTGGAGCCGGTCGGATAGAACGTGAGGCCGCGCTTGAAGAAGCGCGTGATCTCCCAGGGCGCGAACGACTTGCCCGCGGCGGTCGCGATCATCGTGTAGTCGACGACGATCGCCCCCTTCGCGAGGTCCGCGGTAAACTTCTTGGTCACCTTGAGCCCGAGTCCCGCGTTGGCCGCACCCACCAGGGTGACGGAGGGACTCGCCACGGTGCCCGTGTAAGGACCGTTGTTGATTTCGGGCAGATTCTCGGTCGGCGGCCAGGTCCAGGTCTGCGGGCTCGGCCAGAACGTCGAGCCGTAGTTGATGTCGTCCACGCTCGAGCTCGTGAGCAGGTTCATGCCCGCGCCGAGATGCACGTCGACGACGCGCGCGCCGGCCGAGTTGACCTTGAAGAAGAGTCCGTCGCTGAACTCGAGGACGTAGTCACCGTTACCGCGATCGATCGGTTCCACTAGCGTGGCGGCCATCCCGCCACCTCCCGTTCCTGCGGTGGCACCGCCACCGCCCACGTTGTCTCCCGCGCTGCCGCCGACGGCCGTCGTGCCGCCGTCGGGACTCGTGCCCGCCGTGCCACCGGCACCCGCGCCACTCGCCCCGGCGCTCGTTCCGCCGGCGCCTGCCGTCCCGGCCGCCGTACCGGCCGTTCCGGAAGTTCCGGCACCGCCCGTGCTGCCCGCGCTGCCGCCAGAACCGGTTCCAGCGCCGCCGGTCGACCCGCCGGCGCCCTTGCCCGCGCTGCCCGCGCCGCTCGAGCCGGCGCCGCTCGTGCCGGTCCCCGAGCTGCCGCCGTCATCGTCACCGGGGTCTTCCTCGGACGAACAAGCAGTCACCGAGGCGAGCCCGAGGCTGATCCCGCCGAGCAACAAGTAGCGCCAAGTCTTCGCGAGCATGCGACCCGGTTACCATTCACTGCTTCCGCCCGCAACGCAACGAGAGCGGGAATCTCGCTGTCGGAGACGCTCGCGGTCGGGGTAGCTAGCCCCGAATTTCGCACTCCGCCTCGATCGGAGATAAGGATGCGCGAAAGGACACCGAAGATGCAAAGGTCCATCCAGCATTTCATGGTCGCCGGCCTGGTTTTCGGCGGCGTCGGGCTCGGCGCGGCGGGGGCGCTGAGCGAGACGGTCGAAGGCCTGCTGCGCCGCTATCCCTACGACCCGGCGTGCCTCTGGGGACGCCTCGCCAACGGAAAGGGCACGGTGCTCCGCTGCCTGACCGAGCAGGAAGCGGGTGCCATCGCCGCGGCCGTCGCCGCACAACCCGCCGTCCCGAGCGTGGCGCCGGCCGCCTCGGTGCCCGCGCCCGCCGCGACCGAGACCGCTCCCGTCAAACCGGGCCGCTACGAGCTCACGGTGGGGCCCGTGGTCGCGGACAAGGGCGAGCTCGGGGTCGGGAAGCTCGGCGCGCCCAAGGATCGCTACGCCAAGTGCCTGGAGGACAACGGCGGGCTGCGCGGCGAGAGCGGCGAGGTGCACGTGCGCTTTCTCGTGCGCTCGAAGGGGATCGCGGAAGGGGTGAGCGTGCAGAAGCGCCTGAACGTGAGCGCGGAAGCGGCGCGCTGCATCGCCGAGGTCGTCGATCGCCGGTACGTGGGCGTGCCGGACGAGCCGCTCGTCGGCGCGACGCTCCAGATCAAGATCGCCGGGCGTCCATGAGCGAGGCCGGCCGTACGCCGGACACCCGGTGACACCCGAGGAATTGCGCGCGCTTTACCAGAAGCGCCTCGCTGCGGCCCAGCAACGCGCGGCGAGCGCCGGCGCGCGCTCGCGGCAGGTCTCGAATCTGCGCGGCCTTTCGTTCGCCGTCTTCGCCGGCGCGGGCGTCGCGATCGCGCTCGGCAAGGAGCCGGCGTTCTCGGGTGCGATCGCCGCCGGCGGTTTGCTCGCGTTCGTGGTGCTCGTGGTCGTTCACGGGCGCGTGCTCGAGCGGGAGAGCGAAGCGAACCGACACGTCGCGGTGAACGCCGACGCGCTCTTGCGCGTGAGCGGGCGCTTTCGCGAGCTCCGCCAGAACGGCCAGCGCTTCACCGGCAGCGACCATCCGTACGCCGACGATCTCGACCTGTTCGGGCCCGGTTCCCTCTATCAGCGCATCAGCGTCGCCCACACCCGCTTCGGCGAGGAGACGCTCGCGCGCTACCTCAAGGAGCCGGCCGGCAGCGCCGAGATCCGCGAGCGACAGCGCGCCGCGCGCGAGCTCTCCGAAAACCTCGAGCTGCGTCAGAGCTTCGAAGCGCACTCGTTCGCGATCGTCCACGACGAGCGCCGCGACAAGAGCGAGCGCCGCAGCGTCCCCGATCCGGTCACCCTGCTCGACTGGGCGCGCGAGAAGACCGGCGTGTCGGCCGATCCGCTCGTCGCGTGGGGAGCGCGGGTCCTGCCGCTGGTCACGCTCGGCGGCTTGATCGCCTGGACGCGCGGCGTGACGCCGGCCCTATTTCTGACGACGCTGATTGTGCAGGTGTACCTCTTGGTCCGCTCGGGGCCGGCCTGCACGCGCGCGTTCCTCGCATGCTCGGCCACGCAGGGCGCGTTCCGCAGCTACCGGCCGATGCTCGCGCTCGTCGAGGGCCTGAAGACCGACAGCTCGCTGCTCGCCGGGCTGCGCGATCGGCTGATGGTCTCGGGCAGGCCGCCTTCGGTCGCGATGGGCGAGCTCGAGCGCATCCTCGGCTGGTACGACCTCCGCCACAACGGGATGGTGTACCCGTTCATCAACCTGTTCACGCTCTGGGACGTGCATTGCACGCTGGCGCTCGAAGGCTGGCGCCGGCGCACGGGCAGCGCGCTCGACGGGTGGTTCGCCGTGATCGGCGAGCTCGAGGCGCTCTCCTCGCTCGCCGGTCTGGCCCACGACGAGCCGGACTTCTGCTTCCCCGAGCTCACGGACGGCCCGGCGGAGCTCCACGCGGAGGATCTCGCCCATCCGTTGATCGACCGCGAGCGCCGTGTCCCGAACAGCGTCACCTTCGAGGGCCCCGGCAGCGCCCTGCTCGTGACCGGCTCCAACATGTCGGGGAAGAGCACGCTCTTGCGCTCGCTCGGCATCGCCGCCGTGCTCGCGTTCGCGGGGGCGCCCGTGTGCGCGCGCAAGCTCAGGCTGCCGCGGCTCGTCATCCGCAGCAGCGTGCGCGTGAGCGACTCGCTCGAGCGGGGCGTGAGCCATTTCTACGCCGAGGTGAAGAAGATGAAGATCGCGCTCGACGCGACCGCCTCGCCCGAGCCCGTGCTGTTTCTGCTCGACGAGGTGCTGCACGGCACGAACTCGCGCGAGCGCCAGATCGGCGCTCGCTGGATCCTGGCCGAGCTCATCGAGCACGGGGCGATCGGCGCGATCTCCACCCACGACGAAGAGCTGTGCCGCCTTCCGCCGGAGCTCATGACCCGCGTCCGCCTCGTGCATTTTCGCGAGACCGTGACCGAGGGCAAGATGACCTTCGATTATCGGCTGCGCGAGGGCCCGGTCAAAGCCGGCAACGCGCTCCGCGTGATGCGGCTCGCGGGTCTCGACGTGCCGCTCGAGTGAGGCCCGCGCGGACGCCGCGCTACTCGCGCTCGATCCGATACACGTTCCCGAGCAGGTCGAGCAGGTAGAGCTCGCCGGCCGCGTCCTCCGAGAACGACGCGAGCCCCTGGATCGGCGTCTCCGCGGAGTTGAGGTCCGTCTCGTGCATGGCATGGCACGTCGCCGCGCCGTCCTTCACGATCAGGGAGCTCACGGTGTTGTTGATGAAGTCGCCGTAGAAGTAGCGGCCGTCGAGCTCGGGCAGCGCGGAGCCGCGATACACGTAGCCGCCGACCACGGCGCGATTGCAGGCGAGCGGCGCCGATTCGTCGTCGTAGCCGCAGCGACCGTTCACGCTGCCCGCGCCGGAATGCTCGAACTCGTGGACCGGCGCGGCGAAGCTCGCTAGCTCGCAATCCGGCGAATTCTGCGTGCAGTGATTGCCTTCGGCGAGCGGCCAGCCGTAGTTCTTCCGGCCCTGACCGAACGGCTCGTAGTTGATCTCCTCCCAGCTGCCCTCGCCGAGATCGCCGACGTAGAGATCACCGGTCTTGCGGTCGACGCTCAGGCGCCAGGGGTTGCGAAAGCCGTAGTCCCAGACGTACGGGTCGCCGTCCGTGAAGTTGCCGGGAGGCGGAGTGCCCGGCAGGTCTACGTCGACGCGCAGGAGCTTGCCGAGGCGGTTGTCGGTCTTCTGGAGCACCGGGCGCAGCGTCGGGGTGTACGCGCAGCCGTCCTCGCCGACGCTCATGAAGAGCTTGCCGTCCTTGCCGAAGGCGATCATGCCGCCGTTGTGAAAACGGTTGGTCTTCGGGACCGTGAGCAACGCCGTCAGCGTCGCGTCCGCGCGATCGGGGTCGGTCGTGCTGACCTTGCCCTCCGCGAGCACGAGGTCGCCGACCGTCGTGAGACCCGGGGTGAACGAGTCGTCGACCGCGCGTGTGTAGACGACGTAGAAGCGCCCGTTCTGGGCGAATGTCGGGTGAAGCGCGATCGACAGCAGCCCGCGCTCCGTTTCCTCGGGGGCGATGTGGGCGCGAATGTCGAGGAAAGCTTCCGCCGCGATCACGCCGTCCCGCAGGATGCGGACGCGACCGGAGCGCTCCGCGATGAAGGACCTCGAATCGCCCGGCGCCTGCACGAGCAACATCGGCGAGTCCGCGAGCGTCGCAACCCGAGCGAGCTTCAACGCGGGGACGAGGGGACAACCGTCGGCGTCGACGGGAACTCCGCCCGCGCCTGCGCTCGCGCCGGCCGAACCACCTGCGCCCGTCGTGCCTCCGACACCCGCCGCGCCGCCCGAAGCAGCGGCGCCGGCTTGACCGCTCGCGCCTCCACTACCGGCAGCGCCGCTCCCCGCGCCACCGGAGCCGGTCGTTCCGGCGCCGCCGAGTCCGTCACCACCGACTCCCGCTCCCCCGTTCGCGACGCCGGCCGTGAAGCTGCCGCCGGCCCCTGCCGGTGCGCCGCCGCTCCCTCCCGTTCCGTTCGCTGCCGCTCCAGCCGTCCCCGCCACGGGCGTTCGCACCCCGGGTGGCGCGTCGCGATCCGAGCTCGCCTGCAAGCACGAGACGAGCACGCATGCGCTCGCAAGCGCACCCGCCCCTGCGAACGCACGCCGGGCATGCGCGGATGAGGACCGTTTCGCCATTTCGCTGCCGAAAAAACCGGGCAGACTGCCGAACGCTCAAATTACACGCTCAGGGGCAACCAGCAAGCGCGGCGATCCAGGCATCGATGAGCGCGCCGCCCTCGGTGTCGGGCAAGGTGCGACCTATCGGCGGCATGCGCACACCGGCAATGGATGTGTGCATCCGAAACGCAATCATCGAGCGCTCCGGATCGCCGGGTTTCAAGAGTTTCGCGCCCGTGATCCCGAAGCTGCCCTTGCTCGGCTCTACTTCGCACGCGAGCATGCCCGCGATCGAAGTCTCGAAGCGCAGATCGAGCGTGACCTCCGAAGTGCCGCCGGGGCGATGGCAGTTCGCGCAGTTGGCGTGTAGGTACGCGCGAGCGCGCCCGGTCGTGGCCCCCGTCGAGCTAGGCTCCGGCAGAGCCGGCAACGGATCGGAGGGCAACGGCTCCGCAAACAGGCCGATGTGCTCCAAAGTTCTGAGCTGGTTGGAACGCCCGAGCGGGTACTCGACGGCGCGATTCAGCTGAGCGAGCTCGAGGCCGAGCGAGTGGCCGGCCGCCGCCGTGTGGCACTCGAGGCAGTTCTCGCGGCTCGGGTAGATCCATTCCTGGTCGCCGAATAGGCGAGAGACGGTGGTCTCGAGCAGCTCGGCATCGCTGCCGTCCTCGAGCCAGGCGTAGCTATAGCCCGCCCACTCACCGTCCTCGTGACGCATGAAGAGGCGCGTTTCGATCGGGGCGCCCTCGAGCTCGAAGAGCTTCACGAGCACGCTTCCCACCGGAAGCTCGAAGTCCCCGTCCTCGAGGACCTCGATTGGGGCCTCGTCCGGGAGCGCGAGCCAGCGCGACTTCGTGGCGCCGTCGGAATAGAGTGAGGCGTTCACCTCGTAGGGGATGAGGCCGGCACTCGGCCGCGTGGGATTGCCTGCTTCGAAGCAGCCGGTCGTCGAGAGCGAGCGCGGAAAGGCATCACCTGGCTCGCCCGTCGGCCGCGCGAAGGCCAGGCAGCTCGCGTTCGCGGGTCGCTCCTCGAGCCCGTAGGGAACGAGCGGCTCACCCGCACCACCTGTCCCCGCGCCGTCCCCCTCGCCTCCCTCGCCCGCCGCACCGCTCGCCGAGGCCGAGCCGCCGGCGCCCCCACCACCGGACATGCCCCCCGCGCCGCTGCCCGCTGCGCCGCCGTTGCCCGCACTCGGCGCGCCCGCAGTTCCGCCTGCACTAC
>DASXWF010000773.1:0-2924 GCA_036503835.1 Polyangiaceae bacterium
CTACGAACAGGACCTGACGATCACCGTCCGCAACCGCAACGAGGCGCCGACCGACATCACGGCGCCCGGGCTGTCGGTGAACGAGAACACCGGTGCTGGCGTCACGATCGGCCAGTTGTCGCCAGTCGATCCGGATTCGGGCGAAACCTTCACGTTCACGCGCCTGCCGAGCACGGGCCTGCCGGGCTACAACGCGAACGAGGAGTTCTTCCAGATCACGAGCAGCGGTGTGCTCCAGACGACCAATGCCCCGCTCGACTACGAACGCCGCTCGAACTGGGATGTGCGCATCCAGGTCACGGACTCGGCGGGCAACTCTTACACCGAGGTCTTCAACGTCGGCGTCGGAAACGTGCACGAAGCACCGGTGCTCAGCCAGTCGACCGTGTCCGTCTCTACCAGCGAAGACACCGTCCTCACCGGGACCACGGTGGCCACGGACCCGGAGAACAACATCTCGTCCTACGCGGTGCACTCGTCAAACGCGTCTCGTGGTTCGGTGTCCGTGAATTCGTCGGGCGGCTGGACTTACACGCCGAACGCGAACATCAACGGCGCCGACTCCTTCCAGATCCGGGTGACCGATTCCACGGGTCTGACGGCGGTGCAGACCGTGAACGTCAACGTCACCGCGGTGAACGATGCACCGGCTTTCGGCGCGCAGTCGTTCTCGGTGACCGAAGCCGCGCTGGGGGCAGGACAGACGCTCGTGGGAACGCTTGCGTCCTCGGATCTCGAAGGTAACGCGGTTAGCTACAGCTTGGTGCCCGGCTACGGTGACTACGCGGCCTTCAACAGCATGTTCGGATTGACGCCGGGCACCGGCAATATTCTGGTGCAGGGACTGCTGAACTACGAGGCGAAAAGCCGATACGACGTGCTGGTTCGCGCCACCGACAGCGGCGGTGCCTCCACAGACAATTGGGTGACGGTCAATGTGCAGAATGCCGAGGAGGCGCCCACCATCAGCTTCACTCCCACTACCATTGGGTCCGCCCTCGGCTGGGTCCGCATCGGAACCATCAACGCAGTCGATCCTGACGGCGGCGCGATCACGTACCAGGTCACCTCGAGCTTCTACGATACCTACGAAGAGATGAACGGGGTGTGGGGACAGGAGCAGAATTCCTGGTGGAATCCGGGCGCCACGGTTTCGATCGATGCCAGCGGCGCGGTGTTCGCGCAGTTTCCCTACAGCACGACGAACGGGTACGACGGCTACGGCAATTATTGGTGGAAGGTGACGATGGTCGACATCGTCCACATCAATGTGCGAGTACGGGATTCCGCCGGTAGCGTCTCGCAGGTCATTGGAATCACGGCTCCCGTGTGGACAGGCAGCGTTGCGACATCGGGCGCCGCCTGGGCGCCGCCGGGCTACACGCCGCCGGTAGTCCTCGACCTCGACGGCGATGGACTCGAACTCGTCTCGCTCGACACCTCTTCGGTGGTGTTCAGGAACCAGCCAGGCGAAGACCTGACGCGCACCGGCTGGGTCGGCGCGGACGATGGTCTCCTCGCTTTGGACCGAGATGGTGACGGCATGGTGACCCATGCCGGCGAGATCTCCTTCGTCCAGGATCTTCCGGGCGCGAAGAGCGACCTCGAGGGACTCGCTGCCTTCGATACCGACCAGGATGGCGAATTCGATCGGGACGATGCCCGCTTCGGCGAGTTCCAGGTCTGGCGCGACGCGAACCAGGATGGCATCAGCCAGGCCGAGGAGCTGAGCTCCCTGGCCGACCAGGGCATCGATGCCATTTCGCTCGCACGCAGGCTGACCGGCGACACGGGCAACAGCGCCAGGGACAACATCATCAGCGCGACGTCCGAGTATCGTCGTACGGACGGCACCACGGGCGAAGTGGGCGACGTGTTGTTGGCCTATGAAATGCCCGTGGAAGGCGGCACCGAGGCGGACGAGGGCATCCAGGCGGAACCGACGCTGGATCTCGGACCGGAAGCGGACATCGACGACATCGACCGCAGCGCGAAGGATCCGACGCCGGCACCCGAGCCGCAGGAGATCCTCGAACCCAACGATCCGTCAGTCATGCCGGACAAGCAGCAGCCCGCCAAGGCCCCGGCCGACGGTTCGCGCCAGCGCAACGCGCGCTGGGCAGGGGACGAAGCCAATGCTTCACCCGTCGAGCGATTCAAGCGGCAGGCGCGCAACTTCCCCGGCTTCGATCGCAGCGATGCGGGCGACGACTGGGAACTCGAAGTGCCGCAGACTCGGATCGGGGGTGCATTGCATGCCAGCCTCGACAGCGTCGCCCGTCGCCGCCTGCAGATGATCGATGCCATGGCGAGCTTCTCGGCCGAGAAGTCGAGCATGCTGGAGCTGCAACCCCAGCGTACCGTCGATGGACGTACGTTGCAGATGCTCACGGCGGTGCAGGGTGTGCGAAACTTCGTCCAATGAACACACCTGCTGGAACTACGGCCCCGGGAGCTCCGCCTCCCGGTGTGCCGCGCACGGTTGCCGAAGCCCTGGGCCAGATTGTCTGGCTGCTCTCGCAGTCTCCCGTTCACAAGAAGCTGCAGATCGAGGCGCTCGAGTGGTCTTTCATGCCGGCCGTCCTGCACGAGCAGTTCCGGGTGTTTCGCTTCGGCAAGCTGCCGGGCCTCGAGAACGTCGACGCCGCGAAGCTCGGCGCCGGCCTCACGGCCGAGGCACTGGAGCAGATGCCGCTCGGCGTTGCGATCTGGGCCAAGCTTTCCGAGGCCGCGGAAAAGAAGCTGGAGCGCGGCGAGCACCTGACGCTCGAGGAATGGAAATCAGGCGACCGGGTGTGGCTGGTGGAGATGATCTCGCCGTTCACGAATGCGCAGAACAAGCTGGCCGAGGTCATGCTCATGGACCTGATCCAGGGTCCGTTCCGGCAGACGGCGTTCAACCTGCACCGCACGGATCCGGCCAC
>DASXWF010000774.1:0-12101 GCA_036503835.1 Polyangiaceae bacterium
CGCGAACCATCTCGCGTCCGTCATCGCGCGGTTTTCGGCCGTCGCTTTGCTCGAAGAGACCGTTCGAGCCAACGAGCTCTTCGCCGCGGTGCTGGCGCACGACCTTCGGAATCCGCTCTCGGCGATGATGATGGCGGCGCAAACGATGCTCATGCGGCACGAGGGGGCGCCGGCCACCGACGCGACGGGAAGACCCTTGAGCAAGATTCTGTCGAGCGGAAAACGCATGGAGCGAATGATCGAACAGCTCCTCGACTTCACGCGCGCCCGCATGGGAGGCGGTATCTCGATCCAGCCGCGCGAGATGCGGCTGGACGCCCTGTGCGGACAGGTTACCGACGAGCTCGAGCTCGCACATCCCGAGTGGACGACGCGCTGCGAGTCCGCGGGCGACCTGGAGGTGCGATGGGATCCGGATCGCATGCTTCAAGTCCTCTCGAACCTGGTTGCGAACGCCGGCCAGCACGGAACGCAGGGCGCCCCGATCACGGTTCGACTGGACGGCTCCCGGGACACCGAAGTGACGTTCGAGGTCCACAACGCCGGCGCGATCCCGCCGAAGCTCCTTCCGAATCTCTTCGACCCTTTCCGCAGCCATCACGGAGGGCGAGCACAGGGACTGGGACTCGGCCTCTTCATCGTTCGCAAGCTCGTCGTCGCTCACGGCGGAACGGTCGAGGTCTCGTCGTCGGAAGCTTCTGGAACGACCTTTCGCGTGCGCATGCCGCGCATCGCGCAGGCGCCTTGATGGAAGTGGAGCGGGTGGCTCGCGCCTGTGGATGCGCCGTCTGACTCGGCCAAGTCCGCGGTGAATCGGCCACCGTCGGCGTCACCAGAGGCTCGCGATCCGACCGCTCGAGTTACCGCGTGACGAGACCAGCCGGAGAGCGGATGAGCGCGGTGCTCAGCGCGCGAGCTCCGGCTTGATGCCGGCGCGGAGCTGCTCGTCGCCATCCTCGAAGTCTGGCGCGCTGAGCCAGAGCCGTAGAAGGTGGCGCTTGCGGTCAGGCTCGTCGAAATCGTCGTAGGCGGTACGCTTGTGAAGGATCGCCGAGTTCTTCAGCCACTGGATGTCGCCCGGCTCGAAGGTCATGTCGACGTAAAAGCGCGGATCGTTGGCGAGCCGTTCGATGGTCTCGATCGCCTCGGTCTGGGCGGGCGTGAGCCGCGGCGCGTCCGGCAGCTCCTGCGATCGGCGGATGTACCAGGGGATGAAGAACGTGTTGAGTCGCGAGCCCTCGTCGGTCTTGGACGGCGCCGTACAGATGGGGCGCGTGAGCACGATCGGCGGCAGACCCTGCTCCTGGTATCGCCACGGGAAGTCCTCGAACAGAGTGAGATAGAGGTCAGACCTGGTGCGCTGCAGCTCGGCAACGACGGCGCCCGAGCTGACGATGCGGCTTGCGCCGCCAGAGCGAGAGGCGCGCCGGCAGAGCAGGCCGATGATGTCGGCGCCGTCGGTGTGGAAGTCCTGCTCGGCGCGAGTGGTGTAGAGCCGCGTGCTCGGAAGGTTCGGGTCGGCGCCGGTGTCGCGAACGTTCGTGAGCAGCTCTCCGCGGAAGTTTTGTGGCACGGGGGAGCCGAGGTGAAGCCCGAGCACGGCGTAAGTGAGCGCGAGGCGCTCCGGCGGAAGCGCCTCGACGTCGAGCCCGCGCACCAGTACGAACCCGAGGCCCCGCTCGAGCGCCCGGCGCCAGCGGCGCGTGGCCTCGGCGATCGCGCCGCTCGAAGGCAGGTCGGCTCGCTCGAGGGTCTCGAGCTTCCGCCCTGCGATCGACGAAACGATACGAGCGAGATCCTCGAGCTCGTCGGTCGAGAACCGCTCGGTCCACAGGTTCGGATCCTCGACGTCGGCGCGCCTCCAAAAGGAGCGCGCCGGCGCGAGCCGTGTCGGTGCCTTCGTCATGCGATCTTCATTCGTACAGCAAGATCCGCGCGCTCAGAAGCCGGCATCTTCGCCTCGCATGTACTCGAGCTCCTCGGGACTGGCGGTGCGGCCCAAGATGGTATTGCGATGGGGAAAGCGCCCGTACTTTTGGATGACGTCGCGGTGGCGTTCGGCATACCGCAGGGCAAAACGGAAGAACGGAACGTTCTCGGGACTTCGCGTTTCAGCGAGGGCCGCAAGCGATCGAAACTGCCCGAGCATGAATTGCTGGAGCGTGAGGTTCTCGACGTGCATGAACGGGACGTTCAAGAACAGCTGGCGGACGAGCGGCCGCTCGCCGTTCCGGGCCTCGTTCAGGGCGCGCGTGGCGACGATGGTCGCCAGCGGGTCGTATTCGTACATTCTGGGGGTGCCGCGGTACATGTTGCGGGGAAACTGGTCGAGAAGGATCGTGAGCGCAGTCAGCCCATCGGGAACGGCCGCCCAGGCGTCCAGCATCGAGCGCCATTCTTCACCCGCAGCAGTCACCCCTTCCAGATCGCGTTCGAACCGGAGGCGGATTTCCGTGTCGATGCTCCGATCCTTGCCGTACCAACGAGCGTAACAAGTCCGAAAGGGCTCGGATGATTGGTCGAGTCGAGCCTGGTCGTCCAGGTCCTGAAACCAATACTCGAGGATGGCGCGCGTCCGATCTTGAACCGTGTCGAGCTGAGTCAAAGGTGCCTCCACCCCGAGAAGACGGAGGGTCCGTACGAAGGACGCAGGGAATCGTGCTCGCGGTCACGAATTCTTGCAGCCGCAAATGCCTGGCTGCTTGGGCACGCACTCGACCACCGTGCCGCGGACGTCGACGGCAACGCGGCAACACGCTTCGAGCAGCTCGCGCAGCTTCTCGCGTCCGCGCTGCACACGCGATTTCATGCCCGACAGCGAGATTCCGAGGGCGCTAGCAGCCGCTTGCTGGGTCATTCCTTCGAGCTCGATCATCGTCAGCGCTTCCCGATAGGGCGACGGCAAGCGCGAGATCAACGGGACGAGGTACGAGGCGAGCTCTACCTCGAGCGCGCTCGGCCCGCCGTCGCTGGGAGGCGTTTCGCGCTCGAGCTCGTCCTCCGACACGGCTGCGGGCTGCCGGCTCCGCTGTCGATGGCTCTCCGCGATGGCGCTCCGCGCCACCCGGTAGATCCACGGCGCGAAGCTTTGTTCGTCCCGCAGGTCGGGGAGGGAACGCTGAACCCGGAGAAAGACATCTTGAACGACGTCGTCGACGTCCGCGGCCGGCACGCGCCGCGCGATGAAGGGGCGCAATCGCCCCTCGAGCTCACCATACGCGCAGCGCGTGTCCTCGGCGTTCATGCTTCGGCCATTCCTCAGCTACAGCAATCCGGGCCGCAGCAGCCTCGCGCGAGGCCGGGCTTCCTGGCCTCGATCGTCGCCGAGACGACGTAGTTTTCGATCCCGGCTCCGGGCATCCAGTCCTTGATGAATGCACGGCTTTCGTCGCGCGGCCGGATGCTGATTTCACCGAACCCTGCCTCCAGGAGCAGGCTCTCGAGCTCACCGAGGTCGGTAGCGCCGCCGATACAGCCGCTCAGCGCCGCCGCGCTGGTGCGGAAATGTTCGGGGATGGGCGCAGTCGCGACGACGTCGGAGATGGCGAGCCTCCCGCCTGCTTTGAGCACGCGGAATGCCTCGCGAAACACCTCGGGCTTGCTCGGCGAGAGGTTGATCACGCAGTTCGAGATGATCACGTCCACGCTGTTGTCCGCGATCGGCAGGTGTTCGATCTCGCCCAACCGAAACTCCACGTTGGTCGCGCCGAGCTTGCGCGCGTTGTCACGAGCCTTCGTGACCATCTGTGGGGTCATGTCGACACCGATCACCGAGCCGCGGCCGCCCACCTGTTTGGCCGCGAGAAAACAGTCGAAGCCTCCCCCGCTGCCGAGGTCGAGCACCGTTTCACCCGGGCGCAGCGCTGCGATGGCTTGCGGATTCCCGCAGCCGAGTCCCATGTCGGCGCCGTCGGGAACGGAGGCCAGGTCCTCCGCCGAGTAGCCGAGCGAGCCGCTGCTGAGCTTTGCGTTCGGCGAGCAGCAACCCGGTGCACAGCCCACCGTTCCATTGCTTTCCGCGACCTTGCCGTAGTGTTCCCTGACCGTGTTCCGGATACCGTCTTTCGTTTCGAGCGACATCATTGCCTCCTGTGCGTAGAGACGGGGCTCATCCACGAAGGACGCAGGAAATCGACGCGGCCGGCGGGCCAAGCCGGGGCCCGGGGGCAGGATAGGCCTCTCATGACCAACCTTCCTCCTCGAGCAAGGCCAGGACGCGGCTTCTCACGTCGTCGCGAATCTCGCGGACGCGTTCGACAGGCTTCCCCTTGGGATCTTCGAGTGGCCAGTCCAAGCGCCGGAGGCCCGGCACGTACGGACACGCTTCTCCGCAGCCCATGGTGATCAGAATGGTGGACTGCGCGGCGACCTCGTCGGTGAGCTTCTGCGGCTCGATACCCGCGAGCTCGATGCCGACCTCGCGCATTGCCAGCTGAACCTCGGGGTGAACGCGGATGCCGGGTTCCGTGCCCGCGGAAATCGCGGTTGCCTTGGTGCGGTCTGCGAGTGCGTTGAACCAGGCGGCCGCCATCTGGGAGCGCCCGGCGTTGTGGATACAAGCAAAGAGTACGGTCTTCATGCAGCCTCCTGCTTGTCTGGACCCATCGGCGCGACGAGCGCACGCTCGCCCGCGTGCGAAGGTTTCATTTCGTAGGGGAGCAACCACCGAAAGAGCGCGGTCGCCGCGAGCGCGCCGAGGAGCTGGGCTACGATGAAGGCCGGGGCATCGAGCGGGCGGATCCCGGCGAACGTGTTCGTCGCGGCTCGCGCCAGGGTCACGGCCGGATTGGCGAACGACGTGGAGGCCGTAAACCAGTATGCGGCCGTGATGTAGGCCCCCACGGCGAACGGCGTGAACTGAGCGTGCTTCCGCGAAACGCCCCAGATGACGGACAGAAGCCCGAACGTGGCGATGAACTCGCTCACGAGCTGCGACGGCCCGCTTCGCGCGTGTTCGGACGCGGTGTACAGCGCCTTCTCGAACATGACGTGCGCCGTGCCCACACCGAGGAACGCTCCCAAGAGCTGCGCCACGACGTACGCGGGCACCCTGCGCCAGGGGACACCGCCCTGAGCAGCGTCTGCCAGCGTGACCGCGGGGTTCATGTGCGCGCCGCTGATCGGCCCAAACGTCAGAATCAGAGCAACGAGCCCTGCTCCCGTCGCGATTGTGTTTGCCAACAGGGCAATCGCTACGTTCCCGCCCGCGAGTTGCTCGGCCATGATTCCGGAACCGACCACCGTTGCGAGGAGCAAGGCGGTGCTCACGGCTTCGGCAGCGAGCTTCTGAGGCAGCAGGGGCACTTCGACCACCTTGTCGGCTTTCATGCGTCCGCGGAATGCTCAGAGACTTCCAACGAGAGACTTCAGCCGGCGTAGCGCGCGCGGCTCGATGCAATAGCAAACCCGCGGCCCGTCCACGTCACCACGAACCAGCCCTGAATCCTTCAAGATCTTCAGATGCTGCGACACGGTCGACTGCGCCAGCGGCAGCTCGTCGACAATCTCGCCGCAGATGCAGACGTTCTTCCGGACCAGGAGGCGTACGATCTGCACACGGGCGGGATGGCCCAGGGCCTTGGCAAGTTCCGCCAGTTCTTGATCCGCTTCCTGTCCCTCTACGGGACGCAGGTCCGGAACGTTCGTAGCGGGCGGACAACAATCGTTCGAGGAACTCTTCATGGAGGCGGTCAATCGCTAATCGCCGAATAACGATATAGCTCCGCCTTTGCCCGGTCAAGCGCCAGCCGCTCCCCTCAACGTTAATTCACGATATCGTCACCCGCCGGAACGTCCAGGGTCGCCGAGAGCAGACCGGGACTCGGGATCGAGATGGGCCCGTGCTCGTGTAGGTCGTGCACGCCGTGGCCGCCGTCGCGGCCGGCGCTGTTTCAGTCTGGGACGCCGGGCGCTACGGGCCGCGCCCCAGTCCGAGACGCGTGCGAATCCATTCCCAAAGCTCTGCGCCGTCGAGCCGTTCAGGGGATCGACCGGAATGGAAGCCGGCAGAAACGGTAGCTCGCTCGAAATGTTGATTTTGGCAAGGCGCAAGGGGCAGCGGATTCGCATCGGAGGCGACATCGAGGTCGTCGTCACGGAGCTTTCCCGGGGCGAAGTCCGCCTCGGCATCGTCGCGCCGAAGGACGTGCTCGTGCTGCGCGAGGAAGTGCGAAAAGCCGTGGCGGAAGAGAATCGCAAGGCCGCGGAATCGCCCGTCGACTCCAGTGTAGGCGATCAGCCGACAACGGTCGTCGCCGACCTCGCGAGCGTGAAATCTTTCTGCTCAAGCCCCGGCCCCAGAACCCGTTCCTGATTTGTTGACGGGCGAAGACGCCCGCTGCGGCCACGAGCCGCTCACCTCCAAGAAGGAGAATTCCCCATGGCCGTAGTAGTTCAAACCAACGTTTCCTCTCTCGAAGCCCAGCGTAACCTTCACAAGAGCCAGAAGGCGCTTGCTGTCAGCTTCAATCGTCTTTCGTCCGGCTTCCGCGTCAACACCGCGGCGGACGACGCTGCCGGCCTCGCCGTCAGCGAGAGCATGAAGTCGAAGATCCGCTCGTTCACCGTGGCCGAGCGCAACGCCGCTGACGGCGTGTCGATGGCGCAGACCGCGGAAGGTGCACTCAACGAGGTGCACGACATCCTGGGGCGCATGCGAGAACTTGCCACCCAAGCTTCCAACGGCAGCTTGAGTGACACGGACCGCGGCTACCTCAACACCGAGTTCACGGCGCTCAAGAGCGAGATCACCCGCATCCAGGGGTCGACCAAGTTCAACGGCGTGGACCTGATCGCTCAGACGCAGAGCTCCACGAGCTTCCAGATCGGCCTCGACAACGCGGCGAACGATCAGATCTCGGTGAACTTCGGCGGTCTGAACCTGTCGTCCGTGACGGCCGGCGGCAACGGCGTGGGCACGCAGGCGACGGCGCAGGCGGCTCTGGCGCTCACCGACGCGGGCATCGCGGCCGTGTCCAGCTCGCGCGCCGGTTTCGGTGCGGTCATGAACCGGCTCGACGTGGCGACGGCGAACATTCAGACGATGCGTCTGAACCTCTCCGCTGCCAACTCGCGCATCCGTGACGTGGACGTTGCCGAAGAGACCTCGCGTCTCTCGCGGAACCAGGTGCTCACGCAAGCGGGCATCTCGGTCCTCGCGCAGTCGAACCAGCTCCCGCAGCAAGCGTTCGGCCTGCTCGGCGGCTGATGACTCGGCGAGTGCGTGGCGGCTCTCCTCGCAGGGAGCCGCCACGGCTCACTTCCATCCGACGAACTGGATAGAACGTCCGACGAACTGGATAGAGCATGGCCGGCACGATTTCATTTGGAGGCGTTGGCTCTGGGATGGACACCGAGTCCATCGTGACGGGACTCGTCAACGCCAGCAAAGAGCCGCTGAGCGCGATGAAGTCGCGGCAGTCGCAGCTTTCGACGGCCAGCTCGACGCTCTCGAAAATCGGCTCTCTGATGGCCAAGCTCAAGACCGCCCTCGAAGGGGTCGACGAGACGCGCGAGATCGGCAGCTTCAAGGCCTCTTCCTCGAGCAACGCCATCGTCGCGAGCGCCACCGGCAATGCGGCGCCCGGCAACTTCTCGATTTCGGTGGGCCGCCTGGCCGCCGAGCAACGTACTTACTCCACCGGCCAGAGTTCCTCGACGACCGCCCTCGGCGCCTCGGGGACGCTCGGCATTTCGGTCGCCGGTGCGACCGCCACCAACCTCACCATCGCCGCGAGCGACACGCTCGAAGGCGTTGCGGCCAAGATCAACGCGGCCGGTCTGCGCGTGAGCGCCTCCGTCTTCCACGACGGCAGCCAGTACCGCCTGCAAGTGCGCGGGCTCGACTCCGGCGCCGCGAACACGATCGCCTTTTCCGGCAGCGCGACGCTCGGCCTCGACGTGGGGGCCAACACGCGGCCGCCGGTCGATGCGCAGATCACCATCGACAACTTCACCGTGACGCGCCCCACCAACCAGGTGGTGGGCGTGATCCCCGGCGTGACCCTGAACCTCACGGACACGACGCCGTCGGGCGCGGTCACCGTCAAGATCGAGAACGACCCCGAGGGCTTGAAGAAGAAGCTCACGTCGGTCATCGACGCGTACAACGCGGTCGTCGACAGCGTGCACACGGCAGCCGGCTTCGGTTCGATCAAGGCGAGCGAAAAGGAGCTCGCCGGCGACTCGCTCCTGCGCTCGATGTCGAACCGCATGTCGAGCGCGCTCTCCACGGCGGTGACCGGCTCGGGCCAGTACACGACGCTCGCTTCGCTCGGCGTCTCGCTCGGCCGTGACGGCAAGCTGAGCATGGACGGCACCAAGCTCGACGCTGCGCTCACGGCGAACCCCTCCGCGGTCGCCTCGGTGATCGCCGGCACGGACTCGGGCGGCAACGGCGCGGCGGACCTCTTGCGCAACGTCGTCACCGCGTTCACGGCGACCGGTACGGGCTTGCTGGCCTCGAGGCAGAGCACACTCGACGCGCGCGCCAAGTCCATGACCTCGCGCATCGATCGCGAGCAGGATCGACTCGATCGCTACGCGGATGCGCTGCGCAAGGCGTTCACCGTCATGGACGGCACCGTCGCCGCGAACAACGCGCAGCGCTCGTACCTCTTCTAGTCGGCGCATCGACCGCTAGCTCGTGTCGTAGCCTGGAAGGCTCGCGATGGCTGCAGGCTTGGTTTTGCCGCCAAGAGCGCCAAGAGCGCCAAGGGGAATTGTTGGTTGGGGGCGCGTCGTTCATCCGCCGTGCGATGCGTACGGTCCGAACCCAAAAACTTGGCGCTCTGGGCGCTCTTGGCGGCCTCTTCCATCGCAGAAGATATCAAGACACAACAGGCCCCCGCAGGACGGTTTTTAGCTTCAGTTTTTCGCGGAAAGCACGTTCAGAATCAACAACCAGGTCATGCTCGAGATCGCAGTCAACCGCTATCGGCAAGTCGTCGCGTCGACCTCGACGCCGGGAGAGCTTCTCCTGGCGCTCTACGCCGGGCTCTTTCGAAACCTCAGGGTTTCGCGCAAGCTGCTCGAAGACAAGAAGCGCGCGCCAGCGACGCAGCTCTTGTCGAAGTGCCACGCGATCGTCTGCGAGCTCGACATGGCGCTCGAACACGACGTCTTCCCCGAGCTCTGTCAGAACCTGACTGCCATCTACGGCTTCTGCCTGGACCGCCTGCTGCTCGCGATGCGCAAAGGGTCTCCCGAAGCGATCGACGAAGTGATCCGCGCCCTCACGCCCCTCCACGAGGCGTGGCAGGTAGCGGTGCCGCAGGCGACGCGCGAGCAGGGCAACCGCGACCGCGTTCAGTCTCGCTGATCCAGGGCTTCGCCGGACGTTCGAAACGGGGGAAGGGGCGACTGCGGCCCGGAACTTGCTGAGGGACCCCCGTGGTCCGCGTGCCAGCTTCGAGTCGAGCCGATTTCGCCGTTCGTGAGGGAACGCGCCGCCACCACTTTGACCGCCGGTGTTCGTCAGCCGTCAAACCGTTGACGCCGGGGTCGGGAGAGTAGGAATGGCCAACCCCTTGCAGCATTGCCGGACTGCAAAGACCGTACGCGCGCCCGAGCTCCTGGCGCGCTTCGACGAGCTCGCGGCGCGCACGAGCGTACTCTCGCTCGACTGCTTCGACACGATCCTGTTCCGCCGCACCGAGCAACCGGTGGACGTCTTCTTCGACCTCGCCCAGGCCGAGCCGTTTCGGGCCCTCGATTTCACCGCCAAGCTTCGCACCGAGTGCGAAGGGCGCGCCCGCGCCCTCGCGTGGGTGCGGAGGTGCTCGAACGAGGTCACGCTCCCCGAAATCTACCGCGCGGCTTTCCCCGACCTCGACGACGCCCAGGTCCAGGCGCTCGCGGCCGCCGAGCTCGCGGCCGAAAAGCGCGCCTGCTACGCCTTCCCGCCCACCGTCGAGCTGATCCGCTCCGCGAAGGCCCGCGGCCTCCCGATCGTCATCGTCAGCGACACCTACCTCTCCGAACCGGAGCTGCGCGAGCTGCTCGCCGCGACCTTGCCGAGCGACGCCTTCGCCGCCATCGATCGCATCTTCTGCTCGAGCGAGCACGGTCGCTCCAAGGCCGGCGGCTTGTTCAAGGACGTCCTGCGGCTGCTCTCCCAGCGCGCATCCAGCATCCTCCACGTCGGCGACAGCGAAATCTCCGACCTCGGCGCGGCGACCGCTGCCGGCATCCAGGCGCTCCGGCTCGAGCACCACGAAGCCCCCGTCGCGCAGGCACTCCGCACCCAGGCCATGGCCCTCGGCTTGATGGCGCCCGACGTGCGCCACACGCGCAGCCTGCCTGCGCCGTTCTCGGGCCTCCTCGCGGCCTCGGCCGACCTCTCGCGACCGGAAGCCCTGCTCGGCGCGGTCGGTGCCGGCCCCATCCTGTACTCCTTCGCCCGCTTCCTGCTCGAAGAGCGCGCGGTCCTCGAGCACGCCGGCGCCCGACCCAAGCTCGCCTTCCTGATGCGCGACGCCTACCTCCCGCACCGCATCTGTCGCGCCATCGCCGGCGGCGACGTCGGCACCGACATCGCGATCAGCCGCTTCGCGGCCTACGCCGCATCCTTCCGGACCCGCGACGACGTCGAACGCTACCTCGCGCGCAGCGCGGGCAGCGGCCGCCTCGAACCGATGACTCGCCAGCTCCTCCTACCCGAAGACGTCGCCCAGCGCCTGATCCGGAGCTGCGAGCGCGCCGAGGACAAAATCGCGGAATTCGTGCGCCGCGTCCGCGATCCGAAGCTCCTCGACGTCATCTTCGAGCGCTCGCGCGCCTACCGCAAACGCCTCCTCCGCTACCTCGAACGCCGCGTCGAGCTCGCGCCCGGCGACACCCTCGTCCTCGTCGATCTCGGCTACGAAGGCACAGCCCAGCGCGAGCTCGGACCGGTCCTCGCCGACGAGCTCGGCGTCAAAGTGACGGGCCGCTACCTCCTCGCCTCGCGCGTCCCCGGCTGGCAGAAAACCCGCTCCGGCCTCTTCGACCCTTCCTCGTGCGACGACCGCCTCCTCGCGACCCTCGTCCCGTACGTCGCGCTCCTCGAAGACATCTGCACCACCGACGACCCCAGCGTCATCGACTACGACGACGACGGCAACCCCGTCTTCGGCGAACGCGTCATCGCCTCCGAGCAATACCAGCGCATCGCGCCTATCCAGGCCGAATGCGAACGCTTCGCGCGCGAAGCCGAGGCCTTCTTCCCGCGCTGCGGCGCCCAACCCAGCCGTGAAGACCGCAGACTCGGCGCCCTCGCGGCCTTCGCCCGCCTCCTCTTCTTCCCGACCGCGAGCGAAATCGACTACCTCGAAGGCTTCCGCCTCGACATGAACCTCGCGACCCTCGACTCCTTCGAGCTCTTCGACCGCGAAAAAGGCCTCGAAGCCCTGCGTCGCCTCGGCCCCTTCTTCATGAACCCCGGCACCAAGGCCCTCCGCACCAACTCCCCCATCGAACTCCGCTCCGCGGGCATCGAACTCTCCCTCTCCCTCTTCGCCCAACATCGCTACGCCCTCTCCGTCGGCGTCGAAGACGTGAGCCTGCGCCGCGAAAGCGTCCCCCTCCTGATCCTGGCCGGCCGCGACGGCTCCCTCAGCGAAGCGGAGGCGCGAGCCACCCACGACGGCTACTTCTCCCTGGTCGTCCCCTTCGGCGAGGGCGGCTTCAACGTCGGCGTGATGTTCGGAAAGAAGTACACCTGGCTCCAGCTCCAGAGCATCGAGCTCGTCCCGACGACCGCACTCTACCGCCCGGAGGGCGCGGAGCAGCAGATTGACGCGAGCGACGTAACGACGGCGGACGGCATGCGGCACGCGGGCGGCGGGCTGTACGAGTGTCTGTCGGAGGCGGCGTTCTTGATGATTGCGCCGAAGGCACGGCCGGATGCGCCGGGGACGTTTGCGTGTCGCATTGTGTATCGGCCGCTCGTGGCGAGGACGATGGCGGTGGCGAAGGCGGCGGAGTAGCTCAGACTCCTTTGCCAAACACCAGGGAGCTCGGCACGTGCTCAGCCCGTTGCAACTAAAGTCGCAGCTCGCTCGGAAAAGTCTAACGCCGTTCGATTCGCCGATTCGCCGGCCATGCGTATGACTTTGCGATCC
>DASXWF010000775.1:0-1863 GCA_036503835.1 Polyangiaceae bacterium
GGGGAAACTTCGATAAGCGTTTCGCCCCAATTCTTGGCGTGCCGAAAGAGTGACCGCTAAACTTCTGGGGTGCGGTGGCGAGGCCGACCGCGCGGAAGGTCACCATGCACAGGGTCCGGAACATCACGGCTGCGGGGCTCATGGCACTCGGCGGCGCGGTCCTCGCCGGGGGCTGCGTCGACAACCGGAGCTCGCTCTACATCGAGGGCGTTTTCGAGCTGACGACCACCCGCTGCATCGCCGAACCGGATTCGGACGCGGTCATGCGGGCGAGCGGCGTCATCGACCTCGCCTTCGCCAACGGCTATCGGGCGGCGCTGCTCGTCGGCAGCCAGCTCTTCGAGCGCGGTAGTCGCGAGAAGCTTCGCACCGAGACTTCGCGACTCGCGATCGAAGGGGCGCGCATTACCCTCTACGGCACCGACGGCGGCGAAACGACGTACGAGACCACCGCGAGCGGCATGGTCCAGCCGGCGAGCGGCACCGATCCAGGACTCGCCGCGGTCTTCGCGCAGCTGATCCGGCCGGACGACCTCGGCAACCCGCTCGTGGAAGGCGACTACGGCAACCTCGGTCCACCCGGACAAGCCATCGTGCGGATGCGCGTGTTCGGCACCACCCTCGGCGGCCAGAAGATCGAGTCCGGCGACTTCGACTACACGGTCTACGTGTGCGAGGGCTGCCTCATCACCTATCCCCCGGAAGCAGCCGACCCCGACTCCGACGGCTATCTCTGCTCGTTCGCCGCCGACACGGCGACCGACGACACCGATTACTGCTTCCTCGGCCAGGACCAGGCGATCCCCTGCACCCGGTGCGTCGCGTTCTCCGACATCTGCCGGGACCCGTCCCAGAACCCGTCGTACACCCCGGCGCAATAGGGGCCGGACAGAAGCTCGCGCGGGGTGAGATGCACCACGGCGTGGGCCTCGCTGTTTCCGCGCTGATCGTCGCGGAGCTGTGCGTGACGGCGCGCGCGCAGGCCGAGCCGCAGGGTCACGTCGCGCTCCGCACGGCGGTGTGCGGCAGCGGCGAGCACGGCGCACTCTGGCAAGAGTCGCACTTTTGCGGCTCCGTGATCGGCGACCTGCTCTTCTTTCGCCAGCGCAACCGGGACTTCGGCTTCGGCCCGTACCTCGAGCTCACGACCGCCGGCTTCTTCGACGTGCGCTGGGGTGGCGGGGCGAGCCTCCTGATCCCGATCCTCGAGGACCTGCCGCTCGTGATCGAGCTCGGCGGGTACGGGCACGAGCTCGAGGCGGCCGCGCTCGGCGGCAGCGTGTTCTGGGGCGCGCGGAGCTACAACTTCACGAGCGCCTACAACGTCTCGGTCGGAGCTTTCATCAGCGCGTACCGGGACCTCGATGAGCGCGGCGCGAACCTGCTCGTCGCCGGCTTCGAGCTCGACGGCTTCGTCGTCGCGCTCCCGTTCCTGCTCGGGTGGGAAGCGCTCCAGTAGACCGCCGTCAGGTCGGAGGCGCTTCGCTCGCTTCGTTCGGGCTTGCCGAGGTGCCGATGGCCGCGTCGATGCGCGTGAGGATCGACCCGAGCATCTCGCGCGAGCGCGCCGCGAGCTTTGCCGTACGCGAACGCTCCTCCTCGAGATCGTGCGCGAGCGAGAGCGCCGCCAGCAGGAGGGAGTGCGGAGAAATCTGCCGGCCGGGGGGCGTCACCTGACGCAGGCGCGCCTCGACTACGGCTGCGAGACGGCGGAGCTCTTCCTCGCTCGCCGAGGCGACGACTCGATACACCTGCCCCCCGACTCGCAGCTCCACGGGCTCGGCGCTCATTCGTGAACGCACAACCTACCACCGGCGCCGAGAGATGGAAATGGTGATTGGGTGAAGGCGGCCGTCACCCGAG